>JANYBQ010000077.1 GCA_025360705.1 Betaproteobacteria bacterium
CAACAGGTCGCCAAGCGCCATTTTTTCCTTGCGGCGCAAACCGGCCGCCGGCTCGTCGAGCACCAGCAGCACCGGATCGGCGGCCAGCGCACGCGCGATTTCCAGAATGCGCTGCGTTCCCAATGGCAGGCTGCCCGCGAGTTCGTGCGCACGGTCCCCCAGCCCAATGCGGTCGAGCTGATGGCGTGCCTCCTGAAGCATCTGCCGCTCTTCATGCGCATCCAGCCGCAACCCCGCTTTCAGGATGCCGACGTTGGTGCGCGCGTGGGCACCGAGGGCAACGTTGTCCAGCAGGCTCATTTGCGGACGCAGCTTGACGTGCTGGAAAGTGCGCGCAAGGCCCAGCCGCGCCACTTGCCGCTGGGGCAGACCGGCGATGTTTTGGCCCAGGAAACGCACCTGCCCGGCCGTCATCGGCACCGTGCAGGTCAACAGGTTGAACATGGTCGACTTGCCGGCGCCGTTGGGGCCGATCAAACCCACGATCTCTCCGGCATGGACATCGAAGCTCACGTCATTGACCGCCACCAGGCCGCCAAATCGCTTCAGCGCGCCGGTAACCGACAGGATCGGCGAGCCGCGCACGGGTAATGTCCGGTGCGCCAGCGGCGCCACCTTCACCAGCGGCGCGCGCTGTGTTTTCGATGCCGCCCGCGTCTGCGACCAGCGGCGCACAAAACCCATCAGTCCGCCACGCGCGAAATGCAGCAGCAGTATGAACAGCGCCGCGAAAACAATCGCCTGCAGCTGGCCGGCCGATTGGGTCAGCATCGGCAGGACGTCCTGTAGGCCGTTCTTCAAGACCAGTACCAGCGCCGATCCGACCAGGGCACCCGCGAGCTGGCCGAGGCCACCGGCCACCGCCATCAGCAGGTATTCGATGCTGGCCCGCACGTCGAACGGCGACGGACTCACGAAGCGGTTCATATGGGCGTAGAGCCAGCCCGCCAGCCCCGCGAACAACGCCGCCGTGACGAACAGCGTCAGCCGCACGCGGTACGCGTCCGCGCCCACGCTTGCCAGCAGGATGGCGCCGCCCCGCAAGCTCCGGATAGCGCGGCCAGGACGCGAGCGCAGGACGTTGTAGCTGAACAGGAAGGCCAGGCCGACCAGAATCCAGATCAGGTAGAAGATGGCGCGCGGACCGGCCAGCGACCAACTGGCTATCGACAGCGCCGGAATATTGGACAAGCCCGTATGCCGCCCCAGTGCGTCGATGTTGCCGAATAACATGGCAATGGAGATGCCCCAGGCGATGGTGCTGAGCGGCAAAAAATGCCCGCCCAGACGCAGGGTCAACATACCGATGGCCAGCGCCGACAGGCCGGTGAGCGACAGCGCGAACACCAGACCCAGCCACGGTGACGCGCCATGCGCGGTGGTGAGCCATGCGGTCGCATACGAGGCGATGCCCACGAAAGCCGCCTGGCCGAACGATGTAGCGCCGCCAATGCCGGTAAGCAACACCAGGCCCAGTGCAACCAGGGCGCCGATGCCGATATCGTTGAGCAGCGAGACCGTGAAGTTCGCCGCGAACAGCGGAGCGATCGCGAGGCCCAGCGCAATAAAGACGACCACGACGGTCCGCAAATCGGGCCGGTTCATGAGGCAACCTCTGCGCTTCGCGCTGCGGTGTTTCGCCCTTGGGGAGGCCCGGCGGTGCTCATTGATCCACCTCTTCTTCTTCCTCTTCCACGTGGCGGCTTAAAAACGAGCGCAGCATCAACACCGGTATGAGCAGGCTGAACACGATGACGTCTTTCAACGCGCCGCTCCAGAAAGACGCAAAACTTTCCACCAACCCGACCGCCAGCGCACCGATCGCCGTGATGGGAAAACTCACCAGCCCGCCGATGATCGCGGCCACGAAGGCTTTCAGTCCGATGATGAAACCGGAGTCGTAGTACATGGTGGTAACCGGCGCGATCAACACCCCGATCATTCCCGCCAGCAGCGACGCGGCGCCATAGGCCAACAGCGCCGTACGTGCCGGACGGATGCCTACTAGGCGCGCGCCGACGCGGTTGACCGCCGTCGCGCGCAGGGCTTTGCCCGCCACCGTGCGCTCGAACATCAGGAAAAACAAGCCGCTCAAGACGATCGCGGAAGTCACCATCAGCACGATCTGACCGCTCACGGTGAATCCGTCGCCGAGCGCGAACGTTCCCCCGACGAGCGGCTGTGTACGCGAGCCTTCCGGACCGAAAAACAGCAAGCCGAGGCCGGACAGTAAAAAGTGAAGCGCCAGCGACACGATCAACAGGATCAGCGCCGAGGCGTCGGCGATCGGCTGGAACACCACCCGCGCCAACAGCGGCGCGATCGGCACGACCAGCAACACGGCGGCCGCAACGTGCGCCGTGGCTGGCACCCCCGGTCGCGCCGCCAGCCATGCCAGCAGGCAGGGCAGCAGCGGAAGCAGACCCCAGGCCAGCACCGCCTTGGGAATTCGCCGGGCCTCGCCGCGGCGCAACAGGCTGCCCACCTCCGTTAACACCGCCAGGGCGGCCAGCACGGCCACCATGGCTATGGTTGAGGGAATCCGGCCGGTCTCGAACGCGGCCAGCGACAGCGCCGCGAAAGCGGCGATGTCGCCAAACGGAACGAACACCACACGGGTAACCGAGAAGATCAACACCAGCCCGAGCCCGGCAAGCAGATAGACGGCGCCGTTGGCAAGGCCGTCGACACCCAATATGAGTGCCACGTCCCAGGTCATGGAAAAATCTCTCCCATGAAGTCAGGGCCTGTCAACGCTAATGGAGGGCTTACGCCGGGGCCGCGCGATGGCCGGCTCAAGGGACCAGTTTCCACTGGCCGTTTTCGATCTTCACGAGCACGCGCGCACGCTGGTCCACGCCGTAGAGGTCGCCCACCTTGAAGTTGTAGACGCCATGCGTTCCGACCAGTTCCCTGGTGGTGGCAATGGCGTCGCGCAGCGACAGCCGGAATTCGGGCGTGCCCGGCTCGCCTTTGGCGCGCGCCGCCGCGTCCGTGAACACCAGCCAGCCATCGAAGGAATAAGCCGAGAAGGCGTCGTTGGTCGGCGCATTGTTGACCTTCTGGAAAATCGCGCGGAAATCAAGCGCTATTCTGCGCGTCGGGTAGTCGGCCGGCAACTGCTCCGCGACGATCACGGGGCCGGTAGGCATCAGCGCGCCTTGGGTCGCGCTGCCGACGACACGCACGAAGTCGGGGTTGATAAGACCGTGCTGGCCATACATCGGGCCCTTGAATCCGCGCTCGGTCAGCGCCAGAAATGGCAGCGCGCCCGGCGTGCCGGCGCCGCCGGTCATCACCGCATCGGGCTTCATCGCCAGCAGCTTGAGCACCTGCCCGGTCACCGATGCGTCGGCGCGCGCATAGCGCTCATTACCCAGTACCTTGATGCCGGCGGCGGGCGCCGCCTTCATCAGCGCGTTGTAGACCAGGTCGCCCCACGCGTCCGAAAAGCCGATGTAGCCGACCGACTTGATGCCGTCTTTCTTCATGCGCTCCACCACCGCGTCGATCATCAGCTGGGTTGGCTGCGCAACCGTGAAAACCCACGGGTTCTCGACCGGATCTAGCAGGATCGGCGTAAGCCCGATCATCGGCACCTTGGCATCGCGCGCGACCTGCGCCATGGCGATCGCGGCCGGCACGCCCGAGGTGCCCATCAGCACATCGACCTTGTCCTCGTCCACCAACTTGCGCGCGTTGCGGCCCGCGGCGGTGGGGTCGGAGCCATCATCCAGCACGATCAGCTGGATCTTGCGGCCGTTGACCTCCGGCTTGTAGGCCAGCGCGGCCTGCATGCCTTTCACGTACGGCACCCCCAGCGACGAGTTGGGGCCGGACAGCGACACGCTCAGGCCGACCTTGAGATCGGCCGCCAGCGCGCCCATCGCAAGCCCCGCGGCGAGGGACGTGGTCAACAGGCTGCGTGTAAGGGTCTTGATCGAACGTTTCATGTCGTAGCTCCGGTGGTGGTGGGTGGAAGGAATCAGCGGTTTAAATGCAAAGCCGGATGACCGGCGGCGCACGGAATTCAGGGCACCAGCTTCCACTGGCCATTTTCCAGCCTGACGACCACGCGCGACCGTTCGTCCGAGCCGTAGCGGCTGTTCGGCTTGAAGTTGTAGACGCTATGCGTTCCCACCACTTCCTTGCCGGAAACCAGCGCATCGCGCAGCGCCACGCGGTATTGCGGCGTGCCGGGCTCGCCCTTGGCACGCGACGCGGCCTCGAGCAGCACGATCCAGGCGTCAAAGCTATAAGCGGAGAACGCATCGTTGGCCGGCGCGCCATTGGCCTTCAGGTAGGCCGCGCGAAAGTCCATCGACACCTTCTTGATCGGGTTCGAGTCGGGCAGTTGCTCGGCCACGATGACCGGGCCGGTGGGCGCCAGCAGCCCCTCGACCGACGCGCCACCGACGCGCACGAAGTCGGGGTTGATCAGGGCATGCATGCCGTAGATCTGGCCTTTGTAGCCGCGCTCGGCCAGCGCCAGGTAGGGCAACGCGCCGGGCGTGCCCGAAGTGCCTGTGATGACCGCGTCGGGCTTGAGTGCGACGATCTTGAGGATCTGGCCGGTGACCGATGAGTCGGCGCGCGCATACCGTTCGTTCGACACCACCTTGATGCCGGCCGGCTCGGCGATCTTCATCATCGCGTCGTAGACCAGGTCCCCCCAGGCGTCGGAAAAGCCGATGTAGCCGATGGTCTTGACGCCCGACTTCTTCATGCGTTCGACCAGCGCGCTGGCCATCAGCGGCGCGGGCTGCGGCAGCGTGATCATCCAGGCGCCCTCCTCGCCGTCCAGGTTGGCATTGGCGATCGAGATCAGCGGGGTTTTGGTTTCGCGCGCCACGGCCGCGATCGCCAGCGCCCCGGGAGAACCGGCGGTACCGATGATGACGTCGACCTTGTCCTCGTCGATCATCTTGCGCGCATTGCGCGCGGCCGTCGTCGGGTCGGATGCATCGTCCAGTTGCACCAGCTGGATCTTGTGCCCGGCGACTTCGGACTTGTATCCGAAAGCCGCCTTCATTCCCTTTTCGTAGGGAATGCCGAGCGACGACACGGGGCCCGACAGCGAGGTGATGAAGCCGACTTTCAGGTCGGCGGCCAGAGCGGTGGCTGCGCTAAGGGCACCGAGGCCCATGGTTATGCCCGCAAGCGCGGTGGTACGGAACAAGACTCTCATGGCAATACTCCTGGGTGGTTGACGACGGGGAAAACAGGGAAAGGGAAAAGAAGACGCATGAACGTTCAGGCCCCGGCTTACAGGGTCAGGCTGCCGACGCTGGTGCCGCCACACACGTACAGCACCTGCCCGGTCACGTAGCTGTTGGCGGGGTCGGCAAAAAACCGGACGGCGCGCGCGACATCGGCCACCTCGCCCAGCCGCTTCACCGGCACCGAGGCCTCCAGCCTGCGCTCCTTTTCGCTGCCGGGCGGGATCAACTCGTAGAACATGGCGGTCCGGATCGGACCCGGCGCCACCACATTCACCGTGATACCGTCACCGGCCAGTTCCAGTGCCCAGGTGCGCGCCATGCCCAGCAGGGCGGCCTTGGTGGCGGAGTAGACGGTGCGTGAGGCGGCACCGAGCGCCGCACGCGAAGACAGCAGCACCACGCGACCGAAGCGGCGCGCGCGCATGGCGGGCAAGGCGGCCTGCACCAGCTGGATGGCACAAGCCAGGTGCAGGCCGACCAGCGCATCCAGATCTCCCAGCTTCACATCGGCAATCAGCGCCGGTCGTATTACCCCGGCGTTATGCACCACGGTGGTCACGTCGAAGCGCTGCACCAGATCACGCACGGCCCGCGCGGTGGCGGCACGGTCCATCAGATCGACTTCGATGCTGTGTAATTTCGGGTGATCGATGTCGCAGGGCCGCAGCGCCAGCGACACCACCTCGTAGCCCTGGGCCAGCAGGTCTTCGCAAATCGCCCGTCCGATGCCGGCACTGCCACCGGTCACCGCCGCCACCTTGGGGATGGCGCTCATGACGCGCTTCCCACAAGCGCGAGCACGCGCAGCGGACTGCCGCTGCCTTTCTCGATCTTGAGCGGCGGGCAGATCAGCACCGCGCCGGTCGGCGGCAGCAGGTCGAGGTTGCTCAGGCACTGAAGGCCGTAACGGCCCGCCCCATGCATGTAGTAATGGCACGGATACGGCGGCCGCAGGTGGTATCCCTGCCCCGCATCGGTACCGATCGCCTCGGACCCGAAGCCCAGCACGTCACGCTGCTCGACCAGGAAACGCACGGCCTCGGTGGACGGACCGGGCGTGTGCTGGCCGGTCTCATCGAAGTTCTGGTAGGCCTCGGGGTCGTACCGTTTCGACCAGTCGGTGCGCATCAGCACCCAGGCGCCCTTGGGGATGCGGCCATGGGCGGCCTCGAAGCGCTCGATGTCCTGCAACGTCATCAGGTAGTCGGAGTCTGCCTTCGCCGCGTCGGAGCAATCGATCACGCATGCCGGTGCCACGAAGTGCTGAACCGGAATGGTGTCCACCGCATTGTTTGGCAGGTCGCGGCCCGAGATCCAGTGAATCGGTGCGTCGAAGTGTGTGCCGGTGTGTTCTCCGCAGGAAAAGTTGTTCCAGTACCAGCCGGGGC
>JANYBQ010000084.1 GCA_025360705.1 Betaproteobacteria bacterium
TGCGGCTGATGGAGCCCAGCGCCGGCCAGGTCCGCTTCGACGGTCAGGACCTGGGGCAGCTGGACGCCGGCGCCCTGCGCGCGCAGCGGCGTGCCATGCAGATCATTTTTCAGGACCCCTATTCGTCGCTCAACCCGCGCATGACGGTAGCCCAGACGCTGACGGAACCACTGCGCCTGCACGGCCTGCATAAAGGTGCTGAACGCGAGCGGGTGGCCGAGTTGCTACACACGGTGGGCCTGGCGCCGCAACATGCACAGCGTTATCCGCATGAGTTCTCGGGTGGCCAACGCCAGCGTATCGGCATTGCACGCGCGCTGGCCGGCGAGCCGCGGCTGATCGTGTGCGATGAGGCGGTGTCGGCGCTGGACGTGTCGGTGCAGGCGCAGGTGGTCAACCTGCTGCAGGACCTGCAAAAGCGCTTCGGGCTGGCGTACATGTTCATCGCGCACGACTTGGCGGTGGTCAAACACATCGCCGCACGGATCGCCGTGATGTACCTCGGGCGTATCGTCGAGATCTCCGACAAACACGCCTTGTTCGCGGCGCCGCGCCACCCCTATACACAGGCCCTGCTGTCGGCCATTCCGCTGCCCGAGCCGGGCGCGCAACGCCAGCGCGTGCTGTTGCCCGGCGATGTGCCGAGCCCGCTCAATCCGCCATCGGGCTGTCACTTTCACACACGTTGCCCGCATGCGCGGCCGCTGTGTTCGGAACAGACGCCGGTGCTGGTGGCCGACGCGGGCCATGCCGTGGCGTGTCATTTCTGGCGCGAGATTCCCGCCCTGGTATTGTTTCGCGCCGCCCGTTCCGCGACCGCGCAAAGCGCGCGCCTGGCGCGGCTGCAATCGGCCTTTCTGACGCAGCCCGATGGCGCCTGAAGTCGCACAATCGTTTGTCGCATGGCCCCGATTTCCGTTGACCCGTTGCCAATTTTTCAGGAGATGACCCGCATGAAATCCACCTTCCGTTCCGTGCTGGCGGCTTTGCTGCTGGCCGCAATTGCCGTCGCCGCGTCGGCGCAAACGCTGCGTATCGGCCTGGCCGAAGACCCCGATGTCCTGGACCCGACGATGGCGCGCACCTTTGTCGGCCGGCTGGTGTTCGCCGCCTTGTGCGACAAGTTGTTCGACGTCGATGAAAAACTTGCCATCGTGCCGCAACTGGCAACCGGCTACGAATGGTCGGCCGACGGCAAGACCCTGACCATCAAGCTGCGCACCGACGTGACCTTTCATGACGGCGAAAAAATGGACGCGGCCGCGGTCAAGTTCAACCTGGAGCGCCACAAGACCATGGCCGGCTCGAACCGCAGCGGCGAACTGCGCCCGTTAACCAGCATCGACGTGGTGGACCCGGCCACCGTGCGGCTGAATCTGTCGGCGCCTTTCACGCCGCTGATCGCGACCTTGACGGATCGCGCTGGCATGATGGTGTCGCCCAAGGCGGCTCAGGCCGGCGGCGCCAACTTCGGCACCAAGCCGGTCTGTTCAGGCCCGTTCCGGTTTGTCGAGCGCGTGGCGCAGGACCGCATCGTGTTCGAGAAATATGCCAATTACTGGAACAAGGCGGCGATCCATATGGACAAGATTATTTTTACGCCGGTGCCCGATTCCACGGTGCGTCTGGCCAACCTGCGCGCGGGCCAGTTTGATTTCATCGAGCGCGTCAACCCGAGCGACATGGAAGGCCTGAAGAAGGACAGCAAACTCAAGATCGCGCGTATCACCGAGATCGGCTACCAGGGCATCACCATCAATGTGGGCAAGAGCGAGCAGGCGCAGAAAAACCCGCTTGGCAAGGACGCCCGGGTGCGCGAAGCGTTCGAGCTGTCGCTCGATCGGCAAGGTCTGGCGCAGGTGGTGATGGACAACGAAGCGCAGGTCGGCAATCAATGGGTGGCGCCGGGCAATGCTTATTACGCCAAAAACATGCCGATTCCCAAGCGCAATATCGAGCGCGCGCGGGCGCTGCTCAAGGAAGCCGGCGTTCCAAACCCGAGCTTCACACTCATGACACCTACTACGTCCGACGCGCAGCGCCTGGCACTGGTGATACAGGCGATGAGCCGCGACGCGGGCTTCGACGTCAAAATTCAGTCCACCGAGTTCGCGACCTCGCTTAACCTGGCCGACAAGGGCGATTTCGACGCCTATATATTGGCCTGGAGCGGACGGCCCGACCCGGACGGCAACCTGTACAGCTTTCACGGTTGCAAGCAGCCGCTCAACTACGCCGGTTATTGCTCCGCGGAAACCGACGATCTGCTAAACCAGTCGCGCGCGCTGCGTGACCCGGCCGAGCGCAAAAAAGTGTTTGAGCAAATCGCCGCGAAGGTTCTCAAGGACCGTCCGGTGGTTTATCTGTACCACCGCAACTGGCTCTGGGCC
>JANYBQ010000118.1 GCA_025360705.1 Betaproteobacteria bacterium
TCATCATGGAGGGGCAGGGGGCCTACACGGTGGTGGATGGCCACAAGCTGACACTGGGCGAAAACGACTTCGTGCTCACCCCCAATGGCACCTGGCACGAACACGGGGTTTCCAGCGAAGGCAGCACCTGCATCTGGCAGGACGGCCTGGACATTCCGCTCATGAACGCGCTGGACGCCAATTTCTACGCGGTGCACCCCAAGCTTCAGCAGGACGTGACGTTTCCCGTGGACGACCCGACCGACACCTATTCGGCGCCCGGGCTGCGTCCCTCCACGGGCACCTGGACCAAGGTCTATTCGCCCATGCTCAAGTACGAATGGGCACCTACCTACGATGCCTTGTGCCGCTACGCGCGCGCCTCGGACGGTTCGCCTTACGACGGCTGGATGATGGATTACACCAATCCGCTGACAGGCGGCCCGGTCATGCCGACGCTCGGGGCCAGCATGCAGCTATTGCGCCCGGGCCAGCACACGCGTGCGCACCGGCATACCGGCAGCATCGTCTACCAATGCGCCAAGGGCGCGGGCTATTCCATCATCAGCGGCCAGCGTTTCGACTGGTCGCGGCGCGACATTTTCTGCGTTCCGTCCTGGGCCGTGCACGAGCATGTGAACACCTCGGCCGGCGAGGATGCCTGCCTTTTCTCGTTTCACGACCTGCCGGTGATCCGCGCGCTGGGCCTGTACCGCGAAGAGGCGTATGCCGACAACGGCGGCCACCAAACCATCACAGCCTCCCCATCTCTTTCGGAATAATCCATGCGCCTTGTAACTTACCGCTCTTCTCCCGTGTCCGCCGCCCGTCTGGGCGCGCTGGAGGACGACCTGGTGGTCGATGTCCAGCGCCTGGGGCTGGTGCACGGTACCGACTTGCCTTCCGACATGCTGGACTTCATCGACCTGGGTCCCACGGCGGTGACGGCGCTGCGGCAGTTGATAACCGTTAGCCGGGCCGCCTGGCCGGTAGCTGCCGTGCTTCCGGCCGTGAACGTGCAGTTGCTGGCCCCGATACCGCGCCCGCGCAAGAACATCTTCGGCATCGGCCTGAACTATGTGGAGCATGTCGCCGAGTCCAGCCGCACGCTCGACACGGCCAAGGAGTTACCCAAGCAGCCGGTCATCTTTTCCAAGCCGCCCACCTGCATCATCGGCCCGGGTGCGGCGATCGTGCACAACGCGCGCCTGACCCAGCAACTGGACTGGGAGGTGGAACTGGCCGTCATCATCGGGCGCCGCGCATGCCGCGTGAGCGAGGACCAAGCCTTGTCATATGTGTTCGGTTACAGCGTGATGATAGATGTGAGCGCCCGTGACTGCCGCCGCGCCGGACAGTGGATTTACTCAAAGGGGCAGGACACCTTCGGTCCGTTCGGCCCCTGTATCGTCACGGCCGACGACATCGCCGATCCGCAGGCGCTGGACCTGTGGCTTACCGTCAACGGCCAGATGAAGCAGCAATCGAACACGCGGCACATGTTGTTCAAGGTGCCGCACCTGATCGCCGACATCAGCGCCGGCATGACGCTGGAGCCCGGCGACATCATCGCCACCGGTACACCCGAAGGTGTGGGCGCGGGCCGCACGCCGCAGGAATGGTTGTGGCCGGGCGACGTGGTGGAGGCCGGTGTCCAGGACATAGGGACGATTCGCCACCCGGTAGTGGCTATCTGAGTTCCGATCACGCGCCGACCCATCTCCGTACACACTTATGCCGCAACTCGAACTACCCCGCTTCAAAGCTGCCGCCATCCAGGCCGCACCCGTGTATCTGGATACCGATGCGACCGTGGACAAGGCATGTGCGCTGATCCGGGAGGCCGCCGGCAACGGTGCCACGCTGGTGGCGTTTCCTGAGGTTTTTGTTGCGGGCTACCCGTACTGGAACTGGGTCATGACGCCGATCGAAGGCAGCCCCTGGTTTGAGCGCCTGTGTAAGTGCGCCATCGAGTTGCCGGGCCCCGAGATCCGGCGCATAACGCAGGCGGCGCGCGCCTGTGGCGTGACGGTGGTGATCGGCGTCAACGAGCGCAGCTCCACCGGTGTGGGCACGATCTACAACACGCTGGTGACCATTGGCGCCGACGGCCGCATTCTCGGCCGGCACCGCAAACTCGTGCCGACCTGGGCCGAGAAACTGACCTGGGCCAATGGCGACGCTTCCTCGCTGCGCGTGCACCAGACCCCCATCGGCCCACTGGGCGCCCTGGCGTGCGGCGAAAACACCAATACGCTGGCCCGCTTCGCGTTGCTGGCGCAAGGCGAGATGGTGCACGTGGCCAGCTACATCTCGCTGCCCGTGGCGCCACCGGATTACGATATGGCCGAGGCGATCCGCCTGCGCGCGGCGGCGCATTCGTTCGAAGGCAAGGTGTTCACCGTTGTGTCGTGTTCCACGGTGTCGCCCGAGATCATCGATGCGATATCGCATACCCATCCCAAAGCACGTGAACTGCTGATGCGCAAAAACAGCGCCTTTTCCGGCGTGCTGGGTCCCGATGGCCGCGTCGTCGGTGATGTGCTCGTCGACGATGAAGGCATCGTGTACGCCGACATCGATCTGTCACGCTGCATCCAGCCACGCCAGATGCACGACATCACCGGGCACTACAACCGCTTTGATATTTTCGGCTTGACGGTGAACCGCAGGGCGCTCACGCCGGCCCAGTTCATGGACGCGGACGGGGGCGCGGGACTGGGTGGTGCTGAGTGGGACGCCCCCCCTCCATCGACCCCACAGAGCCGCCTGGAATGAAAAATGCGTGCCATATCATGGTTGCACATTGAACGGTCTTGAGGCGAGAGGTATGGATGCTTGAATTGAAGGGAGTTTCGAAAGCGTTTGGCGGCTTGCGCGCGGTCGATGACGTGACGTTCTCGCTGACCCGCGGCGCGATCACCGGCTTGATCGGCCCCAACGGTGCCGGGAAGACGACGCTCTTCAACACCATCGCGGGGGCCCTCGCACCTACCAGCGGGCAAATCCTTTTCGAGGGCAACCCCATCGAGGGCAAGGCGCCGTACCAGATTTACCGTTCTGGAATCGCCCGGACGTTTCAGATTCCGCGGCCTTTCGGCGCGCTGTCGGTGCTCGAAAATGTCATGCTGGCGCCCATCGGGCAATCCGGCGAGCGGTTCTGGAACACGCTGATCCGGCCCGGCCGCATCCGGCAGGAGGAACACGCGAACCGCGACAAGGCGGTGAAAATCCTTGACTTTCTCAAGCTGACCCGGCTCGCCGACGAGCCGGCCCGCAATCTGTCCGGTGGACAGCTGAAACTGCTGGAACTGGGCCGCACGTTGATGTCCGATCCGCGGCTGATCCTGCTCGACGAGCCGGGCGCCGGCGTCAATCCGACGCTGCTGGGCGAGATCATCGAGCGCATCGTTGACTTGAACCGCCGCGGCATCACCTTCCTGATCATCGAGCACAACATGGACATGGTGATGAACCTCTGCCGGCCGGTCGTGGTGATGTCGGGTGGGCGCCTGCTGATGCAGGGCGACCCGGAGGACGTGCGGCGCGATCCCCGTGTGTTGGACGCCTATCTCGGGGGTGCGGCATGACGGGCGCCGTACCGCATCTCGAAGTGGTCGACCTGGTCGCGGGTTACGTGCCCGATGTGCCTATTCTGCGTGGCATGACATTGACCGTGCAGACCGGTGAAATCGTCACGGTGCTCGGCCCCAATGGTGCCGGCAAGTCCACCCTGATCAAGGCCGTGGCGGGCCTGGTCCCCGCGCAGTCGGGCACCATCCAGGTGCGGGGTCAAAACATTCTGGGGCTTGCAACCCACAAGCTGGTCGGCGCGGGCGTAGCCTATGTGCCCCAGGTCGACAACATATTCACGCGGCTGTCGGTGCAGGAAAACCTGGAGCTGGGAGGTATGGCGACCCCGCGAGAGTTGCGCCAGCGCATTGAAGAAATGTACGCATTGTTCCCCGATCTGGCGCGGCTGCGCCGCCTTGCCGCCGGCAAGCTTTCTGGCGGGCAAAGGCAAATGGTGGCGGTCGCCCGGGCCTTGATGGCGCGGCCGCATTTCATCATGCTGGACGAGCCCTCCGCCGGGCTCTCACCCAAGCTGACCGAGATGGTGTTTCAGAAGTTGCTCGACGTCAGAGGGACTGGTGTCACCGTGCTGGTGGTGGAGCAAAACGCCAAGGCCGCGCTGGCGATTTCCGATCGCGGTTACGTGCTGGCCGAAGGCCAGCAAAAATTCGCCGGCACGGCACGTGAATTGCTGTCCAGCCCGGAGGTGGGCGAGCTCTACCTCGGGTCCAAGTCAAGGCTGGCATCATGATTCAGGTCATCGTCGATGGTGTAGTCGCGGCCTCGCTCATCACGCTGGGCGTGGTGGGGCTCAGCATGATTTACAACATCCTGAACTTCCCGACCTTTGCGCAGGGGGACCATATAGCGACCGGCGCGTATTTCGCGCTCGGGATAGTGGCGCTGCTCGGAACGGCCGGGTCCATCGCCGGCCTGAGTTTTGGCTGGCCGCTGATCCTGGCCCTGCTCTGCGCCACGGTGCTGAACGGGGTGGTGGCGGTGGCGCTGGACAAGGCCATATTCGCGCAGCTTCGGCGCCAGAGCGCATCGCGCATCAGCCTCATCATGGCCTCGTTCGGCGTGGCGCTGATGCTGCGCAACCTGATCGTCGTTTTCGCCGGCAACGACCCGCAGTATTTTTCCTTCGCCATCCAGCCCGCGCTGGATTTCGGCGGAATACGCATCACGCGCAATGAGTTGGTCTCGGTCTGCGTGACGACGGTCATGGTCGTCGGGCTGCACCTTTTCCTGTCGCGTACCTGGCTCGGCAAGTCGATGCGGGCGGTGGCTGAGAACCCGTCACTGGCCAAGATCAACGGCATCGACGTGAGCCGCGTGATTCTGTGGACCTGGGTGATAGGTGCCGGCCTGGCCGCCATCGCGGGCGTGCTGCTGGGGCTGGTGGTGCAGATACATCCCTTCATGGGCTTCGAGCTGCTGCTGCCGATGTTCGCGGCGTTGATCGTCGGCGGCATGACCAGCATCTACGGCGCGGTGCTAGGCGCCTTGCTGATCGGCCTGGCCGAGGGGCTTACGGTGCAATACCTGGCGCCGGAGTACCGCCAGGCCGTGTCCTTCGTCGCCGTCATTGTGGTGCTGATGGTGCGCCCCAATGGCATCCTGGGGGAGAAAGCCTGATGGACCTACTTTCGTACGCGGTCTTCTTCTTCGTCACCGCCGGTATCTTTGCCATCGCCACACTCGGACTGAACCTGCAATGGGGATTCACCGGCATCATGAACGTCGGCATCGTCGGTTTCTTCGGCGTCGGCGCATACGCAGCGGCCTATATCACCGGGCCAGCGTACCGCGACGCGTTCGGCGGCTTCGGCCTGCACCCGCTGCTGGGTTATCTTGGCGCGATGGTGGCGTCGGGTGTTATTGCGCTCATTGTGGGCATACCTACGATCCGGCTGAAACACGATTTTCTGGCCATCGGTACCTTCGGCATCGCTATCTGCATCCAGCTCGTGGCAATGAACTGGAAAGCGGCGACACGCGGCTTCGACGGCCTGCACAGTCTGCCCAAGCCTTTTGCCGCGCTGGCCGGTACGCCGTTCCGCGCGAACCTGGCCTACCTGGTCATGGTGTTGGTGTTCATCGGTTTAATCACGTTTGCGCTCGAGCGCATGGTGCGCTCACCATGGGGCCGTATGCTGCGCGCCATCCGCGAGGACGAACATGCGGCCGCGGCGCTGGGCAAGAATGCCTACGCCATTCGCCTGCAAACCTTCGTGCTGGGCTCTATGCTGATGGGGCTGTCCGGTGCGCTTTACGCGAACTTCCTCGGGTTCATCAGCCCGCAGGATCTGCTCCCCATCTTCACGTTCCAGGTCTTCGTGATGCTGGTGGTCGGCGGCAGCGGCAACAACTACGGTGCGATCCTGGGCGCGGTCATTATCTGGGCGCTGTGGACCGTCACTGAGACTGTCCTCGGCGCCATACTGCCGCCCGGCCTGCGGCAACAGGTCTCGTCAATCCGCGTCGTGATGGTGGGGGCTATCCTGGTCGGGATGCTGTTGTACCGGCCTCAGGGAATCCTGCCGGAGCGGCGCAATGTGTCGCGGCTGGCACGGCTGAAAAACTGAAGCATCCGGCTGCGATATGTTGCCGCGGAAGAAGGAACAGCATCTTGGGACTTGAACGTATCGAACTTACGCCGGGCTACAGTGTCTCGCGCCTCACCAAGGGCAATTGGCAACTGGCCGAGCGTCATGGCCCGAGGGTGGAGCGTGCCATTGCCATCGAGGGCATGCGCCGCTTCGTGGAGGCCGGCATCACGAACTTCGACTGTGCCGATCACTATGTCGGCGTCGAGGAACTGATTGGCGAATTCCGCCGCACCTATCCCTCGCTCGCTCGCCAACTGACGGTCCAGACCAAGCTGGTGCCGGACCGAAATGTGTTGCGCGGCATCAAGCGCGGCGACATCGAACTGATCGTCGACCGCGCACGCAGCCGCCTGGGACAGGACACGCTGGATATGGTGCAGTTCCACTGGTGGGACTGGTCCATTCCAGGGCACGTCGACAGCCTGTTATGGCTGGCCGACATGCAGCGCGAGGGCAAGCTGCGCCAGATCGGCGTGACCAACTACGATTGTGTGCACTTGAAGGAGGCCCTCGATGCCGGTGCGGTCATTTCAAGCCACCAGGTCCAGTATTCACCCCTGGATCTGCGGCCGGAACATGGCGTGGTCAATCTTTGCCTTCGCCACGCTATTCACTTGCAATGCTACGGCACGGTCGCAGGCGGTTTTCTCGGCAACAAATGGCTGGGCTTGCCCGAGCCGGCGGCACCCGCGGACCGCAGCCAGGCCAAGTACCGGCTGATCATCGAGGAGTTCGGCGGCTGGGCGCTTTACCAGCAACTGCTCGCGGCCCTGGACGGCGTCGCTCGGCGCCATGCCGTAAGCGTCACGGCCGTGGCGCTGCGCTGGGTGCTGGACCGCCCCGGCGTCGCCACGGCCATTGTCGGCGCGCGCACCGACGCGCATCTGGCCGACCTGCTGACCGTGCAGACGCTGGTGCTGGACGATGCCGACCGCGCCGCGATATCCGCGGTTACGGCTCTTGCCAAGGGCCCGGCCGGCGATTGCTACAGTGTCGAACGGGTGCTGGATGGCGCACACGGATCGCTGAACTGGATGAACCAGAACCTCAAAGGCGTGGGGTCACGGTGACCCACCATTTCGCGGCACCTGCGCCGTGCCGATTTCCGGCAATGGAAGGACAAACGTAAAGGACCCATATGAGCATCGAACGGCGCGAAATCCTTCCCGGCTACAGCATCTCACGCATCCTCAAAGGCGGTTGGCATCTGTCCAGCGGCCATAGCGAAGGTGTCGATCGCGACCAGGCGATTCGCGACATGGCCGCCTTTGTCGAGGCCGGTGTCACCAGCTTCGATTGCGCGGACCACTACCTCGGGGTTGAGCAGATGATCGGCGATTTCCGGCGCCTGCATCCGGATCTGGCCCGCAAGATGCAGATCCATACCAAATACGTGCCGGACTGGGACGCGTTGCCAACACTTAAACCGGCCGACACGGTGCGCATCATCGACCGCTCACTAAAACGCCTGGGTGTCGAAACGCTCGACCTCGTGCAGTTCTTCTGGTGGAACTGGAAAACGCCGGGCGCGGTGGAGACTGGGCTGGTGCTGAAGGACCTGCAACGCCAGGGCAAGATCCGCCACATAGGCGTTACCAACTTCTCCACGCCCCAACTAAAGGCGCTGGTCGATGGCGGCGTGCCGGTCGCGGTCAACCAGTTGCAGTATTCGCTGGTCGACAACCGGGCGGAGC
>JANYBQ010000122.1 GCA_025360705.1 Betaproteobacteria bacterium
CTTATCAACTGGCAACGCGACAGAACCTACTTGAATCCGAGTCGCTCATCACCATCAGCCGCGGCAAGCACGGTGGCGCGCGGGTGGTTGCCATCGATCTCGGCCCGGCCGCAAGCCAGGTCGGCGTTTTCCTGCAGATCGCGGGCACCACGCTGCAGGACGTGTGGCTCGCCCGCACCATTCTGGAACCGCCGGCAGCGGGTCTGCTAGCCGCGCTGCGCAACCCCGCCGCGCTGGCCGAGCTGGAGGTCAATATTGCCGCTGCGCGCGAGGCCTCGCGGGGGGACTTGATTCGTTACGCCGATCTGAGCGCCGAGTTTTCGATGCTCATCACGCGGCACTGCGGCAACAAGACCATCCATCTTCTTGCTTCGCTGCTCTACGACATCATCCGGCGGCAGCACGAGAACGTCACCGAGCGGACGCTGGAGAGGGCGAGCGTCGACAAGCTGCGCCAGAACAGCATCCGCGAGCGCGAGAAGGCGGTGGAGCTGATGCGCAGCGGCACGCCGGCGGCAGCCGAAAGCTTCTGGCGCACGCACCTGGAGCACATGCGCGACCTGGTCATGGCCGCTTACAAGGGACCGGCGACCATCGACGTT
The DNA here is from genome assembly GCA_025360705.1 of Betaproteobacteria bacterium. GTDB lineage: Bacteria > Pseudomonadota > Gammaproteobacteria > Burkholderiales > Burkholderiaceae_C > CAISIP01. The sequence goes on from JANYBQ010000122.1 coordinate 603, forward strand.
TTGAACCAGCAGATCGGCAAGCAGCGTCCAGTCGGCAAAGTCAAGCGGCAAGCGCGCCCGGCCGCGTGAATTAGCGCGGAACAAGCATTCAATGAGACCCGCCAATATCCGGCTGCACCGGCTTCCTGCGTCGCCTACACTGGTTTTCCCATACGCATAAGCGAGCGAGGATTCGATGGCCCTGCACACCTGGTTGCTTTATCTTGCCGCGGCAGTGGGCCTGTCTCTGACGCCCGGCCCGAACAGTCTGCTGGTGTTGACCCATGGTGCTTTACACGGCCATCGCAAGACTTTGTTCACGGTCTGTGGTGGGGCACTCGGCTTCGTGGCTCTGATTGCGCTGTCGATGTTGGGCATTGGCGCATTGCTCAAGGCCTCCGCGGGCGCACTGGTGGTTCTCAAACTGCTGGGTGGCGCCTATCTGGTGTGGCTGGGCATCCAGCTCTGGCGCGCGCCGGCGATTCACCTTCAGGCGGATCCCGCCGAAACCGACATCCGGAGCGCGGACATGTTCCGCCAAGGCGTACTGACGGCAGTTTCCAATCCAAAAGCCTTGCTGTTCTACGGCGCTTTCCTGCCCCAGTTCATCGACCCGGGCCGGGACCTGGTGACCCAGTTCATCGTTATGACGACCACTTTTGTGGCGATCGAGTGTGTCGTCGAGTATTTGCTGGCGCTGCTGGCACATCGCATCCGTCCGTGGCTCCAACGCGTAGGCAAGAACTTCAACCGCGTATGCGGCGCTATGTTCGTGGCCGTGGGGGTGGCCTTGCCGATGACGAAATGAGGTCCGGCGGCAATCGGGAGCATCCCGCAGACGTCCGTCAGCGCGTCTGCCTCGGACTGACCCCATGCTGGCGCTTGAAGGCACGCGTGAACGCACTTAGTTCCGAGTAGCCCGGGGTGTCCGCGGTGTTGCTTTCGTAAAGGCGCTGTTTGAGGCGCGTTCGCCGCGCACACAAGGCAAGCTCGAACAGTCGAGTGCGGAGTGATGGATCTTCGACAAGCTGGTGGTGGCGATCAGCCATGTTGCACTTAACGTGCGGAACACATGGCTGATCCCGTTGCACCTGAGTGGCAAAAATATGCATGAATGTTGCGTCCAGCCCCATTAAACTTTCGGCAAATGGGGGAGCTAATGGCCGCCGATTACAAGCACATCCTGATTCTGTGCAAGACATATCCATCGCCCAGTAGCAAGCATGTGGAAACCTCATGCATTGCGGGTATGGATAGTGCGGGGCAACTGATCCGTTTGTTTCCTGTGCCGTTCCGGCTGGTCGCCGACGAGCAACGGTTCAAGAAGTGGCAATGGATTCGCGCCCGCGTGCGTAAGGCCAATGAAGATCACCGGCCGGAAAGTCACCGAATCTCTGTAGACACAATCGACACCCAAGGGGAACCGCTATCGACAAAAAATGCCTGGGAGGAGCGACGTCTGGCGATCAAGCCAGTCGAAGTATTCGAAGACTTTGAAGCTCTCGAATCGGCGCGGCAAAACCGGGGTGTCACGTTGGGACTTCTGCGTCCCCACCGCTTGGTCAATCTGCGAATCTCCAAGGCCAAGTCACCCGACTGGACCGCAGACGAAATCGGCAAGCTTATGCAAGCGCAAAACCAAGGCTCGCTGTTTGACCAGGATGCCGAACAACGTTCGCTCAAGCTGCTCAAGAAATTACCGTTTGATTTCCACTACAACTACGAGTGCGCGGCGGGAGAAAGCACGAAGACCTACGAACATAAGCTGGTGGATTGGGAAGCAGGCGCCCTGTACTGGAATGTCCACCACCGCCCCGACTGGCAGGCAGCTTTCCGGCAACGCTATCTCACGGAATTTGCCGAGAAGGATCTACTTTTCTTGATGGGTACCATCCATCGATTTCCGAACCAATGGCTGATCGTGAGCGTGCTTTATCCACCTAAGCAGCCACGCGAAGTGCTTGATCAAGGACGGCTGTTTTAAACCTCAGGTGTTTGATCGAAAGGCCACCTGCACGATGTGCTGCCCGCGCAACATAGCTGCGATGGCACATCGTATGGTCGGCCTCGAAGCAGACCAGGCACGCGGTTGTTGCGCGTGACAGCTTGGCCAATTCGCGCACCGTGGCATCCTGGGTAAGCAGATAGGTCAAAAAATCGCGTGTGTAGCGTTGCCAGTCGGCATCTTCGCGGTACCGATCACGAACAAGTTTTGGGCAGCCGAGCGCTGGCGCATGAAAATAGCCGATCCCGGCAACGGCCAGACGCTCTCGGAAAGCGGTCTTTGAAAATCCCTTTTTGCGTGACAGCGGTAACTCCCGCACGTCCACGATAGTACGTACCCCGGCTTGCAGCGCACGAGACACGAAGGCTTCGATATCGAGGCCCTCGTAACCAAAGGTATACAGATAGTTGGTGGTCACAGTTTCTGCCAGACGAAAGTGGAGTTGCGCGTGACGGGCAGTGTACTTGCGCATCTCCTCTACGGGGTGCGCAAGACAAAAACTCTGTCGTGAACGGTGGGCCGCCGAACATGCGGTAACCTCAACAAAACAAACCCAACAGGAACTGCACATGGCGGAGACGAGACAGCAGCGGCTGGAATCTATTCTTTTGCAACTGCTCCCGGCCGACCATTCAGCGGTGGGGAATATCGCCCTATGGGAGCAATTCCAGGCGGCAGCGCAATCGGATGGCGTAG
>JANYBQ010000127.1 GCA_025360705.1 Betaproteobacteria bacterium
CTGTCGTACCTTTCTTGGGACCGTCAAACCAGTGCCGCTTGACGCTGCAATTCCAGGTCTCGGCAAACAGGAACGACTGACCATCGCCGGTCATGCAGACGCCATTCGGGAACTTCAAGTTGCGGATGACGGTGTGGGTCTTGCCGGTATTGGTGTCGAAGCAGATGATGCGGCCGTTACCGCGCGCTTCCAGTGCGTCGGTAACCCATTCATGGGTCTCGAAACGTACCGTCGCCTCGGAGAAGAAAATACGGCCGTCGTCGCTGATATCGAGGTCGTCGGCCAGGCGCAAGCGGCTGTCGTCGTTGATCGACGAATAACTGCGATTGGTTTCGTCCGTCACCTTCTCGACCTTGCGCTCCGGTGTCACGCGGTACAGACCCATGCCACCCACGCAGACGTAGAGGTTCTCATGGCGATCCAGCGCCATGCCCAGCGGAATGCCGCCGATATGCGCGAAGACCTCCATCCGCTGATAGTCAGGCGCAAAGAAACGGATGATGTCGCCGTGACGCGAGCCAGCATAGAGGTTGTCGTTCTGATCCAGGATGATGTCTTCCGGGCCTTCGATGCGGCCCAGGCCGATCGGTGTCGCGGGCCGCAGACGGTCGTTCAGGGCCCACGCAGTGCCGCAGTCAGTTGCAGTCGACGGCACCGGCGGCAAGGCATGATAAGTCGGGCTGACGTAGACCGTATTGACGATGCGGTGCCGGTTCTTCAGCCAGCGGATGTCCACCACCGCTGCCAGCAGCAGGACGCCGGCCAATACCATGCGGTTGTAGCCGCCCTGCATCGACATCGCCGTCAGGCCGTTGATGATCAGCAGCACGATCAGGGTGCCGACCAGCGCCTTGGTGACCGAGCCCTTGCCGCCACCCAGACTGATCCCGCCGAGGACCGCAGCGGTAATCACCGTCAGTTCAAGGCCCTCCCCGATGCCCGCGCCGGCGGTCGCCAGTCGCGATGCGAAGAAAACTCCGCCTACGGCGGTGAGCACACCGCTGGTCACGTAACACATGGCCACCGTCGGGCGCACCGCGATGCCGGTGTTGTAGGCCGCGCGGCGCGAACCACCGATGGCGATGACGTGCCAGCCCGGGCGCAGCCGGGTCAGGAAAACATGGCCGAAAATCGCCACCGCCAGATAAAAGTAAACCACCGTGGGCACGCCGAACCAGTCGCCGCTGCCGATGAAGTCCCAGGCTGCAGAATCAGGCTGGTTATTGACGATGGCGGCCGAGTACCTGGAAATCAGCAGGTCGTAGAAGGCACGGTAGATGATCAATGTGATCAAGGTCGTGAGGAAAGCGCGCAGCCGGAAGTAGCCGATCAGGATGCCGTTGACCGCGCCGAGCACCGCACCACACAGCAGCGTGACAACGACCACGGCGCCGACTGGCCACTTCAGCACGTGCATCAGATACAGGGCGCAGAAATTGGTCAGCGCGAACATCGAACCGACGGACAGGTCAATGCCGCCGACGATCATGACCAGTGCCATCCCCAGCACCACAAAACCAATTTCACCCGCTTGGCGACCGGTGTCCGCCAGCGCCGCAGGCGACAGGAAATTCGGTATCGCATTGGCCAGCGAAAACCCCACCAGCAGCAGCACGATGACCGGGATCGCGGTCTCCATCCAGCGCTTGGACATAAGCTCGCCCAGCATGTGATCCGGCCACCATGTATAACGCCAGCGCGTGAGCGTGTCGACCCAGCGTTCCCGTTCGGGCAGACGCGGCACCGTGCCGGGCGCCTGGGTCGGGACAGTTTGGGTCAGGGTCTCATTCATCGGGCTTTTTGTCTCCATGGAAAACCGGAACTACGGCCCGGGCGTTACGCCCGGGCCGTTCTACACAACTTGATTGACGGACGAATCCGTATTACGTCTTGCCGAGCTTCCAGCAGGTGCCTTCGACCGAGGCGTTGGCCTTGGTGATCTGGGTAATCCGGCTGTAGATGGTGCCCTTCGTCGTGGCAGTTTTCCCCTTGTTCTGCAGCAACCACTTGATCGATGCAGCCATCTCTTTTGCCTGCGCGCTCACGTCGTAGCTCATGTAGATGTCGTAAGCACCGGCCTTGACCTGGTCACATGCGCTGCCCTGCTCGCCCGCACCGGAGGTGATCAGAAACACCTTGCCAGTCAGACCGGCTTCCTTGATGGCCGCTGCAGAGCCCGAGTCCTGGCCGTCCCAAGGGCCCAGAACGCCGCACAGGTCGGGGTGTTGCTTCAACACCGTCTGCACAATTCCCTTGGACTTGACCGCATCCCAATCGCCTGACTGGACCGATACGACTTTTATCTCGGGATGTTTTGCGAACACATTGCGGAAGCCCTTGAGCGTGTAGGTGCTGTCGGACGACACAAACGAGCCCAGCAAAATTGCCACTTTGCCGGACTTGCCCTTGCAAGCCTCCACCATCGCGTTGGCCGACTGCTCGCCCATGCCGGTCCAGTCGTTGCCAACGTGCAGTACCGGCACATAGGCGGTACGCATATTGATCGTCACCACCTGGCTGCCGGCTTCCTCGGCGCGCTTGAGCAGTTTGGTGTAGGTCTGTGGATCTGGCGACTGCACGATGATCACGTCCGCCTTTTCGCCGATCAGTGTGGTGATCGCCTGCGCGCCAGCATTGACGTTCAGGTTGGGGTCACGCACGACCACCTTTACGCCCAGTGGCTCGAGTTCTGCCTTCAGCCCGGCCAGCCAGCCGCGCGTCAGATCGAAGCCCATCGTCAATGGCACAAAGGCGACGGTCTTGCCGGCCAGTGCGCTCATGTAGCCAGCGCGGCCGGGATCGTCCAGACCTTCGGTTTGTTGGGCGGATGCCGCCTGGCTGAAAGACAGGCCAGCAGCGTGGCGGCGATCAAGGCAGAAGCCCTGGAAGGAATGCGAGGGATTCTCAGCGTCATGAATATCTCCGGTAAAACTAGATTGGTGGAAAAAAACCGCCGGGCGGCGGGCGTCGAGTTCAGGAACCGCCTCATCAGATGTCTCCCTGCTGGGCGGTTTCTTCGTTGCGCGGATTGAGGAACGAGTCGATCAGGATCGCGACCAGCAGGATCACGCCCTTGACCAGGTTCTGGGCCGAGTACGGCACGTCGAGAATCGTCATGCCGTTGAGCAAAGTGCCGATCAGCAGCGTGCCGATAACCACATTGATTACCCCGCCACGCCCACCCGACAGACCGATACCGCCCAGCACCACGACCAGAATCACGTCGTAGATCAGGGTCGAGTTGTAGATGCGGGTGGGCATGCTGTTGATCGATGCGGCCATGACAATGCCGGCAAAGACGCCGATCAGCGCCGCCAGTACAAACTGCAGCACGATCACCGGGCGGGTCGGTATGCCGGTGGTGCGTGCACCAAACGGGTTGTCCCCGATCGCATAGACATAACTTCCCAGCTGCGTTCGGCGCAGAAACAAGGACACACACACCGCCACTGCGCCAAACATGATGATCGGCATCGGGACACCCAGCAGCGTACCGCCGCCAATCCACGACAGCGCATCAAGCTGCGGGGTCCAGAGCACGACGTCGATCGAGAAAAACGCGACCTGCCCGAGGCCGGCGAGAAACAGGCCCGACGCCAGCGTGGTGAACAGCGAAGGCACCTCGGCGTAGGCCGTCAGCCAGCCGTTGAATAGCCCGAACGCGAGGGCCAGCGCGATCCCGGCCAGGAAAGCGACTGGCACCGAGTGCCCGTTCTGCACCATCTGCAGAATCAAGCCTACCGGCACCGCCAACACCGCGATCATCGAGATGTCGATACCGCGGCCAATCACCACGACGGCCATGGCCAGACCCAGGATGCCCAGGATCGCCACGTTTTGCAACAACCCCAGCAAATTGCCTTTGCTGAAGAAACCTGGCAGGAACAGCGCGAAGCCGATGAACATCAGCAGGAACAACGCAAAGACGATGTTCTGCTGGGAGGGGCGACTTCTTCAAGATAATTTTCCTTGGCTCAGCACCGGTGGCTTCGCGATACCCAACGGCTCGGACATTGCGCGGCGCGCCACCGCAATATCCTGGCAACCTTCAGGTCGACGCAAATCAGGCATTCAGTGGCTAGCTTCCCAACGCTGGCGCCGCCTTGTCGTTGATCCGCTGATATATGCCGCTGATGTGTTTTTCCCGCGCCGACACATCGGTGAAGTCATTCATCTTGTCGATCATGGTGTCAAGCGCCGGATCTTCGTACCAGGAGAACATGCTGCCAGTCCGCATACCACGCTGCAGCCGTCCGCTGGGCTCCTTGCTGTAGTCGGGGAACATGCAGAAAATCATGTCGATGTCCGGGCTTTTGGTCTGCTCGGCCTGGACCCAGGCGGCGTACTCAAGCAAGGTAATCTTGGTCTGAACACCGGCTTCGGAAAAGCGCTGGCTTAGTGCTTCCACCACCTCGCGGGTCTGCGGGATGAAGCCTGATGCCATGCCGACGAAGGTGAGCGGCCTGGAGAAATCGAAACCGGCCTTTGTAAGCGCGGCCTTCGCCTGTTGCGCGTCGATACGCGGTGACGGCGTGCCCATGCAGCCGGTACCACCGGGGCCGCAATTCAGCTTGGCTGGCGCCGCGAATCCGAGATAAACGTTCTTGGTAAGTTTTTCGGTATCGATCAAGGTCATGAAGACACGCCGGACTTCCTCGTTCTTCATGCGCTCATTCTTGCCGGTGGCGTTCATCATGATGTACATGTTGCGCAGGGTCGGCGCCTGGATGACCTTGAGCGTTGGAATGCTCTTCATCCGCGCAGCCAGGAAGGGCGACACGTTGTCAACGATGTCGACTTCACCAGACTGCAGTTGCGCCAGGCGGGTCGACTCATCGTTGACGATCCGCAACATCAGCTTGCCGACCGCCGGGACCTTGCCCCAATAACCGGTGAATCCCTCAAGGGCAATGTACTCCTTGATCTTGCGCTCCTTGAATTTGAACGGCCCGGTACCCATCGGGCTTTCGCCAAAAACGTCGTCTCCCACCGCTTCCACATGTTTTTTCGACAGCATGTAGAAATTGGTATCCATGTTTTCCATCATGCCGGCATCGCGCTTCTTGAGCTTGATCCGGACTTTAAGCGAGCCGACAATTTCGACGTCGGCGATGTTGGCGACCAGCACCTGGGCACGCGACCATTTGCGGACCGGATCGACCGCCTTCTGCCAGCTGAAACGCACGTCTTCCGCCGTGAAGGCGTTGCCGTTATGGAACTTCACATTCGGCCGCAGCGTGAACTCATAGGTAAGTCCATCGTCCTTGATGTCGACCGCGGTTGCCAGGGTCGGGATCAGGGCGCCTTTCTCGTCATGCCCATACAGGCTTTCATACACATTGCCCATCAGCAGGTAGTCGTTGGCAGCAAAAAACTTCGTCGGGTCGGTCGAGAAAACATCGACTGAAATGGCCGCCGTGACATCCGGTGCCGCAAGCGCAAGACTGGGCGAACCCAATGCCAAAACGCCCGAGAGCGCCAAAGCCGAGGCCGCAACACCGAAAGCGCCCCGGATGTTGCGCCGCAAGGTGCCGATCGCGGCGCGCGGTGACGCCGTGGAGTAGATGGAGAGGGCTGCGTTTTCGCAGAGCGGCGTGAGCACGTTACTGGCAAGCATTGAAAGTCTCCTTGGTGGGTGCGGCATACCTATAGAGCGCCTGAATCTTAGGTACCTCTATCATGCCGAAATTGTATTCTACCAGTAAGTATAATTAGAGTCTTTTAAGTAAGTGTTTTCCCGAATGCTGGAAGACAGCGGGCCCGGTCTCCCGTTGCGGGACCATGCGCACGGCATGTCCGCGATGTTCGTGCACTCTGCGCAACGAAGAGTTGCGATGGCGTGAGCAAGGTGCGTGAATAAGCGAGCTTTTTTTGAGTCTGGCGCGTTTCGGCGCCGATGGTCAGCAGCCGGGTGCAATTCCCATGGTTTTGCGCAAGTCAACGCATCAAGTTATTTTCGGAACGATGGCAAGCTGGGCCGGAGACTGGCATGGGGCTAGAATTTCCAGCTCGATTCAAACCCATCGAATATGGACTGCGCAAGTCTCTCTGAACCGATTTGGGATCGCCCACGCTGCAAGTCGGTGCTTTCTGATAAGACCTTATCGCAATGCCATAACGCGTTCGGGTCGTTGCATAAACTTTGTATTGGCTAAACTTGAAAGACCTTAACTCTTGTCCACATTCACCCGCCAACCCGTCGCGGATTAACGTGGAGGCGCCCTGATGCGCGTGGCGCCCGAAATTGTTTTGACGAGCGCGGAGCAGTCCGAGTTGCTGCGGCTGGTGCAGTCCAGCCTGACCGGTAAACGGTTGATCCAACGCGCCCGCATTGTGTTGTTGGCGGCACGCGGTATGCAGAACAAGGACATTGCCGCCGAATTGAATGTAGGGCGTGTGCAAGTCGCGCGTTGGCGCGAGCGCTACGTCCAGCTTGGGGTCGGTGGCATCGAGCGCGATTTGCCGCGCGGGGCTCCGTCGGCTGCGGTTGACGTGCAGGACCTTGTTCGCAAAACCGCGAAGTCCAGGCCGGGCGCGGCGGGTGCATGGAGCACGCGCACGATGGCCGCCGCGATGGGCATCAGCCCGGCGAGCGTTTCGCGCCATTGGCGCGCAAATGGGTTGACGCCACATGCGGCGAGCAGCCTCAAATTCACCGTCGATGCCAATCTTGCCGATACGCTCGATGACGTCGTGGGTCTGTATATGTCGCCTGGCGCGCACGCACTGGTTTTTTGTTGCGACGAGGCGCCCCGGTTGCACGCCGGAAATCCGGAGCAGTCGGGGTCGCCGGGGAAAAAATTGTCGGCGGCTGCGGCGCAGCACGCCAACCTGCGCCGCGACAGCGCCAGCCTGTTGGCCGCGCTCCATCTTCTTTATGAGCCCGCAACTGAAGCGAGTCGGGAGGAGCACTCCCCCACCGGGCGCTTGAAGTTTCTCGCGCGGATCGACCGTGCAACGTCCAAAGGAAAAACGCTGCATGTGATCGCCGACGACCGTGCTGCCTACAAGCATCCTTCGATGCAGAAATGGCTGTTGCGGCACCAGCGTGTCAGCATGCGCTTCACCCCTGCTTCGGCGTCCTGGATCGACAAAGTAGAGGGTGTGTTTGGAGCCATCGCGGAAAAAGCGTCGCGCGCCGCATGCGTCAGCGTGCCCAAGCTGGTCGCCGCCATCGAGGCGCGAGTCGCGCAGCAGGCGGTCAACGCGAAGCCCTTCATCTGGACTTTGGGCGAGCGCAGCGTACGGCACCGCGCCGTTGGCGCGCCCAACGCTGCTGCAAGCCCCTTTAATAGTGAACCGCCGCGCGCCAGCAGCGTGCCCCTGGACGCCAGAAGCCGTTCCAGGGCAGGCCTGTTGGGCAAAGGCCATTCATTGCGTGAACACGTGACCGCCCTGAAGCGCGACCGCATCCTGCAGGAGGCCGCGCAGCTTTTCTTTGAGCGGGGTTACCTGCAGACTTCGGTCGATGCAATCGCTGAACGTCTTGGCGCGACCAAACCGTTCGTGTATTACCACTTCAAGTCGAAGGTCGATATCCTGGTTGAGATATGCGAGCGCAGCAACCGGGATGCACTGGCCGCCGCGGAAAGCGCAATGTCCGCCAAGGGCAGTCCACGGGTTCGCCTTGAGCAGTTTCTGCGCGAGTTCACCAATATCGCACTGGAGCAACACCAACTCGTGGCAGTCTATTTCCGTGAGGAAATAAGCCTGCCCCAAGATGCCGCGGACCGCATCAACAAGATGCGCAAGTCGATTAACCTGCGGCTCAGTTCCTTGCTCAGCGAAGGTATCAACTCGGGGGATTTTCAGATCGAGGATCCGCGCATGGGCGCCCTGGTCATCGCCGGGATGTCGAGCTACGCGTTTGCGTGGTATCGGGAACGTGGCCGGCTCGACCAACTGGAGGTGACCGATCGCATCGTAAAGATGGCGCTGAAACTGGTCAGCGCCGCTCCGTACCACCGGCCGGCCTATCGGGTCCACTCCGTGGCTGGCGCATGAAAGCGATTCTGTTTCGGGGTAAAAAGCGCCGCTGCCACGCCACCACCGCACCCAAATGAATATCTTGCACGACCACATCGCGCTGCACACCTGGACGCTGGACAGCACGCCCTTCGCCGAGGTCTTGCGGATCGCGCGCGCAACGGGTTACAACGCAGTTGAACTGCGCCATGCGGATTTCATGCGCTGCCGCCAGGCCGGTATGACCGAGCAGTCCATAGAGCGCACGGTGCGTGACGCCAATATAAAAGTTGCGGTAGTCGGTACCGAAAACGGCGTTCTGTATGACTCGGGTGATGAATTGAAGCGCCTCCTGGGTTCGTTGCGCTACGTGAGTGAAAAAGCAGTTGCACTGGGTTGCGACGTGATCATGATGCCGCCCGGTCAAATGGCGGCCGGCGGCGCGGCGTTGGCGGCTGAAAATCTGAAAACCTGCGCCGACATCACGGCGGGCTACGGGCTCAAACTCGCGCTGGAATTCAATTCGCGCCATCCAACCGTCAACACGCTGGAAGCAAGCCTGGAACTCATCGATGCGGTGAACATGAAAAACTGCGGTTTGCTGGTGGATACCTACCACCTGCATCGCAGTGGAGGCGGCGTGGCAAACATTCAGAACGTGCCGGTGGACCGGATCGTCACGGTCCAGTTCAGCGATGTGCCACCCGGACCGCCGTCCAGTTCTCCGGTTGCGATAGATCGCCTGCCTCCGGGAAAGGGTGTGGTGCCGTTCGCGGAAATTTTCAGGACGTTGATGGCGATGAGTTACAAGGGCTACATGAGTTACGAAGCGCCCAATCCCGAGCAGTGGAACCGCCCGGCGGATGTCGTCGCGCTTGAGGGCCTGGAGTCGGTGCGCGCATTCCTCAAACAAGCCGAACAGAGGCAATAGAGAGCAAACATGCGGATTGCAATTTACGGAGCGGGCGGTGTTGGCGCCTATATCGGGGGCCGCCTGCAGGCGGGTGGCCATGATGTCGTCTTCATCGCACGTGGCCGCAATCTGGTGGCTCTCCAAACCTCGGGCCTGTGCATCAAGAGCGTGCAAGGTGACCTGATATTGCCGGTGGTGGCCGCCACGGACGATCCGATCGGCGTGGGCCCCGTGGATGTGGTCTTGCTTGGCGTAAAACTTTATGACTTGGAACGGGCAGCGAACGCGCTGCAACCGCTGCTTGGCCGCCACGCCATGGTCTTGCCGGTGCAAAACGGAGTTGACGCGGCGGATCGACTGGCGGCGGTACTCGGGTCATCGGCGGTTGTCATGGGCGCCGCCTATATCGTATCGCTGCTGACCGGCCCGGGCCAGGTGAAACACCGCAGCCCCTTTTGCAAAATCGTATTCGCCGAACTGGACGGCAAGCCGAGCCAGCGGACCGCCGACCTGGCGGCCGCGCTCAATGCCTGCGGGATCCAGGGCAGCATTTCCGCGGACATCCGGGCAGACCTGTGGCGCAAATTCATGATATTGGCGCCGTTTGCGGCGGTTGCCTGTCTAGCACGTGCCACCCTGGGTCAAATTCTGGCCAACCCCATGGCCCACGCGTTGCTATCCGACGCCGTGGCCGAGGTCGCTGCTGTTGCGAGAGCCCGCGGCATCGAACTGCCCGACGACATCGTGTCGACATCACTGCTGGCGATGAACGCTTTCCCGCCAGCGTCGCGACCTTCCATGCAGGGGGATCTGGACGCTGGTCGTCCGCTGGAACTGGAGTCGCTCAGCGGTGCCGTGGTGCGCTTCGGAAGGTCGGCAGGGGTACCGACGCCGGTGCACGACGTAGCGTACCGGGTACTCAGTCTCTACGCGGCGGGTGCGCAAGCGTAACGCCGCTACCATCGAGACCATGCAAATTACCGACGGTACTTGCAGCCATTCGACGAATCATCCAATCCATTTTCAGGACATCGCATGCCTCGATTCGACAACAGCTTGCCATCGACGGTGGCGTGACGCTTTAGTGTGAAGACCGTAACGTGTACGCTTGCACTCTGGTAACTAAACAAAATCATGAAACTCACCACCTGGAACGTCAATTCGCTCACGGCACGCTTGCAGCACGTACTCGACTGGACGGTTGCCAATCCGGTCGACGTGTTGTGTTTGCAGGAACTCAAACTAACCGACGACAAGTTTCCGCTGGAGGCTTTGCAGTCGGCGGGTTATTCGCATTGCGCGGTTTTCGGTCAAAAAACCTACAACGGCGTAGCGATCGTGAGCCGAACTGCGCTGCGCGACATCGTTAAAAACATCGTGGGTTTCGAGGATGAACAGGCGCGCGTCATCGCTGCCACGCTTGATGGGCCGGCCGGCCCGGTGCGGCTTGTCAACGGTTATTTCGTGAATGGCCAGGCTCCTGGCTCGGACAAGTTTCAGTACAAGATGAACTGGCTGGGTGGCCTGCGCAATTATCTGCGCACCGAGCTGGCGCAGCACCCGCGTCTGGTGTTGGTGGGCGATTTCAACATTGCTTTCGAAGACCGCGACTCCTACGACCCCAATGGTTTGCGCGAAACCATTCACCACACATCCGAGGAGCGCGGACACTTCCGCCAGCTGCTGGAACTGGGCCTGTTGGACGGTTTTCGCATGTTCGACCAGCCCAACAAAAGCTACTCCTGGTGGGACTACCGGATGCTGGGATACCAGAAGAATCGCGGCCTGCGCATCGACCATGTACTGGTCAGCGAGGCGCTGAAGTCACGGGTGCACGCATGCACCATAGACCGTACGCCACGCAAATGGCCCAAACCCAGCGACCATGCGCCGGTGACACTGGAGCTCCAGTAAGGCCCCAAGACGGCCCGCCTACGGGGGGGGCAAGGCGAGGCCTGAGGCAGCCCCGGCTTACTCCAGCCCCAACTCCTGGATCTTTCGCGTGATGGTGTTGCGGCCGATGCCCAGCTTCTGGGCCGCTTCGATACGGCGCCCCTTGGTCGTCAACAGCGCCGCCCTGATCATTCTGGATTCGAAGCGCCGTGTCAGCACATCCCACACGTCGGAATTGCCTTTAGCGAGCAAGTCCATCGCTTCCGACTCAAGGGCCTGCTCCCACTGCCCGGTAATTCCATCCGCTACAGGGGCGGACAGCACCAAGTCGCTGGTCCCCCGTATGGCCGGCACGGCCTCACGGATAGACGGCGTGGCAGGCACGAATGTGGAAACTTCCGGCGCGGACCACCCCGGGTGCGGTGCGTGGGATGCAGCGATCGCGCCATCGGACGCAGCCAACACTTCGGGCGGCAAGTCCTTGGCTTCTATCACCTGCGCGGGTGCCATCACGGTCAGCCAATGGCAAATATTTTCCAGTTGGCGCACGTTGCCGGGGAACGCGAACGTGCCCAGCCGCACCAGTGCGGCGTCGGTAATACGCTTGGGCTCTATGCCCAATTGAATGGCACTGACCGCGAGAAAATGGCGCGTCAACATGGCTATGTCTTCAAGCCGTTCGCGCAACGCGGGCAAGCGCAGACGAATCACGTTGAGCCGATGGAACAAGTCCTCCCGGAAAGCGCCTTCGCGTACGCGTTGTTCCAGGTCCTGATGCGTCGCGGCGATGACGCGTACATTGGTCTTGACGGCGCTGTGGCCTCCCACGCGGTAAAAGTGGCCGTCACTCAATACACGCAACAAACGGGTCTGCAAATCGAATGGCATGTCGCCGATTTCATCCAGGAACAAGGTGCCGCCGTCGGCCTGCTCGAAGCGGCCGCGGCGCATGGTTTGCGCACCCGTGAACGCGCCGCGCTCATGGCCGAACAGTTCGCTCTCAAGCAAGTCCTTCGGTATCGCCGCCGTATTGATGGCTACGAATGGACCGTTGTTGCCGGCACTGCCGCGTGGCGAATGTTTGTGCAGCGCACGCGCCACCAGCTCCTTGCCGGTGCCCGATTCGCCCGTGATCATGACGGTCACGTTACTCTGGCTCAAGCGGCCGATGGCCCGGAACACGTCCTGCATCGCGGGCGCCTGCCCGAGCATTTCGGGCGCGGCCTCGACGCGTTGTTCGGACACTTCCTCGCGCTGGCTTTCCTGCACGGCGCGGCGGATCAACTCGAC
>JANYBQ010000146.1 GCA_025360705.1 Betaproteobacteria bacterium
AGGTCAACCAGATCCTCCACCATGAAGACTTTCAGAAACTCGAAGGTGCGTGGCGCGGTTTGCATTACATGGTCAACAATACCGAGACCGACGAGCAACTCAAGATTCGTGTGATGAATATTTCCAAGGCGGACCTTGGCAAAACGCTCAAGCGTTACAAGGGCACCAACTGGGATCAAAGTCCTTTGTTCAAGAAGGTTTACGAAGAAGAGTTTGGCCAGTTTGGCGGCGAGCCCTTTGGTTGCCTGGTGGGTGATTACCATTTCGACCAGAGCGCACCTGACGTGGAGTTGTTGGCGGAAATGGCCAAGGTAGCGGCTGCGGCCATGGCACCTTTCATCACTGGCGCTTCGCCGACCCTGATGCAAATGGACTCGTGGCAGGAGCTGGCCAATCCGCGCGACCTGACCAAGATTTTCTCCACGCCGGAGTACGCCGCATGGCGGTCCCTGCGCGAATCGGACGACGCCAAATATCTGGGCCTGGCGATGCCGCGATTCCTGGCCCGCCTGCCATATGGCGCCAAGACAAATCCGGTCGAGGCCTTTAATTTCGAGGAAGACACCGGTTCCGCCGATCACGCCAAATACACTTGGGCCAATGCAGCGTATGCCATGGCGACCAACATCAATCGTTCGTTTAAAGAGTACGGCTGGTGTTCGCGTATCCGTGGCATCGAGTCCGGTGGTGCGGTCGAAAACCTGCCAACCCACAGCTTCCCGACCGATGATGGCGGCGTGGACATGAAATGTCCGACCGAAGTTGCAATTGCGGACCGGCGTGAAGCCGAGCTGGCCAAAGCGGGCTTCATGCCGCTGATCCATCGCAAGAACACCGACTTTGCGGCTTTTATTGGCGCGCAGTCGCTGCAAAAGCCGGCTGAATACGATGACCCTGACGCAACGGCTAACGCCAATCTCGCCGCACGGCTGCCGTACTTGTTTTCGACCTGCCGTTTTGCACACTACCTGAAGTGCATCGTGCGCGACAAGGTCGGCTCATTCAAGGAACGCGAGGACATGGAGCGCTGGTTAAGCAAGTGGATCATGCAGTACGTCGATGGGGATCCGATCAACTCTTCCGAAGAAACCAAAGCGCGAAAGCCTCTTGCGGCGGCGGAAGTGGTAGTGGAAGAAGACCCGGCCAATCCGGGTTACTACAGCTCCAAATTCTTCTTGCGCCCGCACTATCAGCTCGAAGGCCTTACGGTTTCGTTGCGGCTGGTATCCAAGCTGCCGTCTGCCAAAGGAGCCTAAGTCCCATTCGGCAAGTTCAGTTATTCACATCCTCAGTCGGCTGCACGGCTGGGGGCGCCCCATAAGCCGGGCGTTTCCTGCAGTATCCCAAGTCCCGGTCCGGGCAATATAGGAGTTACACCATGGCTTTAGACATGTTCATCAACATGGGCGACAAAATCAAAGGCGAAAGCAAAGACAAGGTTCAGGGCCCGAAAGGCGACATCGATGTGCTCGCCTGGAGTTGGGGCATGTCGCAGTCTGGCTCTACCCATACGGGCGGCGGCGGAGGCGCGGGCAAGGCTAATTTCCAGGACCTGTCGTTCACCAAGTATGTCGACAAGGCGTCCAATGCCCTGATGAAGGCGCTCGCCATGGGTACGCACATCCCCAAGTGCATATTGCTGGTACGCAAGGCCGGCGAAGGTCAGCAAAAATACATCGAGATTGATATGGAAACCGTCCTCGTCACCTCGGTGAGTACCGGCGGCTCGGGTGGCGAGGATCTCCTTACCGAAAACGTGACGCTTAACTTCGCCAAGGTCAAGTTCGCCTACGCCGTGCAAGACCGCTCGGGTAAGGTGGCCGCCGATGCAGAGTTCAGCTGGAACATCGCCACGAACCACGAGGCCTGATGGGTTCACTTCGCCCTGACGCATCCTGCATCCGCTCGACCTTTCTGCAAACCCATCCTTGGCGATGTGGTCCACGTCCGGAGTTCCGGACGCTGTGTCCGCACGCAGTCCATCACAACGTGGAGTCTTCATGTCCAATCCTGTCGCGGCCGAACAGGCACTCAAGGAAGGCGATGCCCAGCGCGCCCTCAAGCTGCTGACCGAACAGGTGCGGGCCCATCCGCAGGATGTGAAACTGCGGGTGTTTCTGTTTCAGCTGATGTGTGTGCTGGGGCTCTGGGAGCGGGCGCTGAATCAGCTCACGGTTGCCCAGGAACTCGAC
>JANYBQ010000177.1 GCA_025360705.1 Betaproteobacteria bacterium
AAACCGCAGCGCCTACCTCAACCGCACCGCGCTGCCCACCCACGGCCTGGGCAACGTGACGGTCACCACCGCCGGGGGCACCAGCGCAGGCTTTGCGCTCAACACCGTGCGCGTGAACGTGGCCGGTACCAGCCTGGGCGATGTGGCCATCGATCCGGCCAGCGGCGCCATCTGGAGCAGCGACAACGCCAACCCCGGGCACCTGCTGCGCATCAATGCGGCCACGGGTGAGGTCGCGCAGACGATCACGCTGAGCGATGCCTTTGGCACGCCGTACCTGTTCAACTACGCCGGGTTGCAGTTCGTTGGCGCCGGCGGCATGACGCTGGGCTCCACCGCCGTGCCCGCGGGCAGCCTGCTGGTGTTCA
The DNA here is from genome assembly GCA_025360705.1 of Betaproteobacteria bacterium. Taxonomy (GTDB): domain Bacteria; phylum Pseudomonadota; class Gammaproteobacteria; order Burkholderiales; family Burkholderiaceae_C; genus CAISIP01. The sequence goes on from JANYBQ010000177.1 coordinate 369, forward strand.
ACGGCTACCCCAACCCGGACCGCGTGCTGGCCGTCAACCCCAGCACCGGCGCGGTGATCGCCAGCTTGACGCTGGACGCCAACTACGACCTCACGGCGGGCGCCTTCAACGCCGCCAACGGGCACCTGTACATCACCGAGAACAACGGAGCGGGCAACCGCATCATCGAGCTCAGCGCTACGACCGGCGCGCAGCTCGGCGTGATCGCCGCGCCGTTCAACGTGCAGAGCTGGTCGGGCCTGGCCATCGACCCCACCACCGGACACCTGTGGCTGGGCTCGACCAGCGGCGGGGCCCAACTGGTGGAGTACCGCATCGACGGCACCGGCATCCTGAGCGAGCTGCGTCGCATCGACACGCGCGCCCAGGGCATCAACCAGAACGAGATCTCCGGCCTGTCCTTCGCCCCCGACGGCTCCCTGTGGGTCTCCTCCACTCAGGGTGAGCTGTACCGGATCAGCGTTGCATGAGCGAAGGTCGATTGGTGCGTCGGTATTGCCGGATTCAAACCAGGCGCAATGATGAAATGAACAAGATTCAACCGTCTGGCGTGCAGCCGCGCTAAATACATTGCTCAAACCCGCTTTCGGTGCTTTCCATGGATAAGGCCGGGTTTCAGCAGCCCGCTGTTCCCGATGTCGCGCGTTCGGCCTTGCCCGCCCCGGCCCATGCCGGATACCTCGGTACATGGATTGAGCTGACCTGCCGCGGGATATCCGGCACGACGGCCTCGATCATCGTGATCGCCGGCAAGGAACCGGGCAGCTTCGAATTGACGGCCGCTTGGCCGAACCAGCCTGCGGGACTGCACTTGGTGCCATTTTCCGAGCGCTGCCTGACCACCAGGGAAGTCGTGGTGCAGGACAACGATGGCATGACGGTGGTGGCAACGCCGCTGATCGAGCGTGGTCAGGTAAACGGCGCGTTGGTGGTCGAGGTCAGCGCAGCCCAGCTGTCGCCGCGCGAAATCAAAACAGTGGTTGTGGTGGCGAGCCGTTACCTGAACCAGATCATGCTGGGCAACGTCAGCGATACCGAAGAATCCGGACGTGCCTACCTGCAAAGTCAAAATGAGCTGTTGCAACTGGTATGCCAGCCCGATGTGTTTACCAAATCGGCGCTTGAAACGGTCAATTGGGTGGCGACTCATTTTGATTGCGGTCGCGTTGCGCTGGGCATGGCGCGCAAGAGTGGCGTGCAGTTGCAGGCGCTGTCCCATTCGGCCTGGTTTGACCGCCGGAGCCAGGCGGTGACCGCGATCGAGAACGCGATGGAAGAAGCGCTTGATCAACGCCGCAGCGTGGCCTTGCCACCAGTGGCCGGGATGAAAACAGCGATTGCGATTGCGCACCGCGAAGCGGCCAAGGGAGCATCGGCATGCAGCGTGGTGCTGGCCGGTGGCGACGGCCTGGGCTCCGGCGTTCTTTACCTGGAACGCGCCGCCGTGCAACCGTTTTCGGCAACGGAAGTGCAGGCGCTGGAGGAAATGGGTCATCTGATTGGCCCGGTGCTGGAGGCAAAGGATTCCGCCCATCGATGGATCGGTGCTCGCACGGTTATCGCGTGGCGCGCCTTTCTTGACCGGATGCGCGATCCACGCCGTCCGGCCCTGCGGATCGGCTTGATGGTTGGCGTCATCGCACTGGCCGCGCTGACGCTGCTCGACACCACATGGCGCATCAGTGCCGACGCCGCGATTGAAGGCGAGCAGCAGCGTGTGATTCCGGCACCGTTCGAAGGTTTTATCGCCAGCGCCTCGGTCAAGGCCGGACTGGTGGTCAAAAAAGGGGATCCGCTGGCCGAGCTGGATACGCGCCAGATCAAGCTCGATTTTCAGCGCTGGTCAGCCGAAGAAGCGCAACACGACAGCCGCTATCGCGATGCATTGACCAAGCATGACCGGCCCGCGGCGGCGATTTCGATGGCGCAGATGCAGCAGGCGCAGGCGCAGCGCGCGTTGGCGGAAGACAAAATGGCGAAAGCAACACTGACCGCGCCATTCGACGCCTTCGTGGTCTCGGGCGACCTGTCGCAGCAAATCGGCAGCCCGGTGGAACAAGGCAAGGTATTGTTCGAGCTCGCGCCGCTCGACTCGTACCGGGTCATCGTCAAGGTCGACGAGCGCGATATTCGCGCGGTGCGCGTGGGACAGAGCGGCTTGCTGGTGTTGTCGGGCCTGACGGGAGAGCGGCTGTTGTTTCGGGTCAAGAATATCTCGGTGCCGGAAGCCAGTGACGGGCGTAATGTGTTTCGCGTCGAAGCCCAGCTGGACCCGTCAAAAACGGCGCTGCGTCCGGGCATGCAGGGAGTTGCCAAGATCGAAGTCGGCGAGCGCAGTTTGTTGTGGATCTGGACCCATTCCGCCTGGCACTGGTTGCTATTGCAGGCATGGAAATGGAGCCTCTGACATGGCCGGCACTTTCCTGAGCGATAGCTGGTATCGGGTAGCGGAGCTGCGGCCGCGGCTGCGCGACCATGCGCGCGTCGCCCGTCAGCGCTTCCGGGGTAAGCCCTGGTATATCGTGCATGACTCGCTGACCAACCGGTCGCACCGTTTTTCACCCAGCGCTTGGTGGCTGGCGTCGCAGCTGGATGGCAATTGTCCGGTCGACACCGCATGGCAGCGCGCCCTGGTGGAGCTGGGCGACGACGCACCGTCACAGGATGAAGTGATTCATTTGTTGTCCCAATTGCACGCTGCCGATTTGTTGATCAGCGAAGCGCGCCCTGAAAGCGACGAACTGCTGGAGCGCCGGCGCAAGCAGATGCGGCCGAAATGGGTCGCGGGGTTGCTCAATCCAACGTCAGTGCGGATTCCGCTATGGGATCCGGACCCTTTCCTGGAGCGGACCATGCGATGGATCCGCCCGCTGTTGGGCGTGACTGGGCTGGCGTTATGGCTGCTGATCGTCTTGCCCGCGCTGTTTCTGGCCGCGCAGCACTGGCCGGAGCTGACCGGCAATCTGTCTGACCGGCTGCTGTCGGCGAGCAATTTATTGAGCATGGTGCTGGTGTTCCCGGTAGTGAAGTCGCTGCATGAACTGGGCCACGGCTATGCGGTCAAGGCGCATGGTGGAGAGGTGCATGAGGCCGGCCTCATGCTGCTGGTATTCGCGCCGGCCCCATATGTCGATGCATCGGCGTCCAGCGCGTTCCGCTCGAAGTGGTATCGCGCCTTTGTCGCATCGGCCGGCATGCTGACCGAACTGTTGCTGGCGGCACTGGCGCTGTTGGTCTGGATGGCGGTCGAACCTGGCGTGATCCGGACCATCGCGTTCAATGTAATGATCGTCGCCGGCATATCTACGCTGGTGTTCAATGCCAATCCCTTGCTGCGCTACGACGGCTATTACATCCTGTGCGACCTGATCGAGATCCCGAATCTGGCGCAGCGCGCCAGCGGCTACTACGGTTGGCTGGCGCGGCGGTATGCGTTTTCCGATCGGGACGCGACACCGCCCAATGCGACGCGCTCAGAGATCCGCTGGTTCCTGTTTTACGCGCCCGCGGCATTCATTTATCGAGCCATGGTGTCGCTGTCGATAGCACTCTTCATCGCCAACAAATATTTCTTCGTCGGTGTGGTGCTGGCAGTCTGGTCGGTGGCCGGCCTTATAGTGTTCCCGGCACTCAAAAGCCTGCGCTTCCTGTTATCCAGCCCGGCGCTCTCGCGCCAGCGGCCGCGGGCAGTGGCAGTCAGCGCGGCGGTGCTGGTAGGTGTCTGCCTGGTTGCGGCGCTAGTCCCCCTCCCCAGCTCTTCGGTGGCACAGGGCGTGGTATGGGTACCCGAAGGCGCGGAAGCGCGCGCCGCCGGCACCGGCTTTGTGCGGCGTGCGCCAGTAAGGTCCATGTCCATGGTCGGAGCGCAGCAGCGCCTGCTGGAACTGGAAGACAGCGTATTGATTGCGCGCTTCCTGGAACAACAGGCAAAGGTGGCCGAGGTCGAGGTGCAATCCGTGCTGGATCTGGCCGACGACCGCGCCCGCGCCTTTCAGTCGCGCGAGGCACTTGCGCGCGAAAACGCCGCACTGGCGGACCTGGAACAACGGGTCGCGGAACTGGTGACGGTGGCCCGGTCCAACGGTCGATTCATACGCGCGCACAGCGAGGATTTGCCGGGGCGCTTCGTCAAGCGCGGCGAATTGCTTGGCTACATTCTCGGCACCGATTTGCGCACGGTACGAGCGGTGATCGCGCAGGATGAAATCGGCAGGGTGCGCGGGCAGCTGAAGTCAATCGAGATCAAGTTATCCGATCGCATCGACGAGAGCTTCACGGGCCGGATTGTTCGCGCCATTCCGCAAGGAAATGAAAGACTTCCAAGCAAGGCACTGACGATCGAGGGCGGCGGCGAGTTCGTGCTCGACCCGCGGGACCCGGCCACCCTGCAGACGCTCGACAAAGTGTTTCAGCTGGACATAGAACTGGCAACCGCGCCGCCAGATTTGCGCATCGGCACGCGCGCCTTCGTGCGCTTCGAGTTTGAACCGGAACCGCTGATGGGTCAGATCACGCGGCGCGTGCGCCAACTGTTTTTGTCGAGGTTGCATGTCTAGGGCGACTCTTGCGCGATGGCGCAGCCGACCCGGCTCCGACTGGTCGGCACCCGAACGTCACAATGCGCCGCTGGGTGCACTGGATCGCTGGCTCGCCGCGCTGGGCGGGCGCATCGCGCTTCAATTCAATCTGTTCGAGATGCGCCGGCTGCGCCGATTTGCCGAGCGCACCGCACAATTGGGAGACCAGTTGCGCGGCTTGACCGACACCGAACTTAAACTGCGCGCGGATGGGTTGCGGATTGCTCTGCACCGGCAAGGAATTACCGAAGCGCTGGTAGTGCATGTGTTTGCCATCGGCAGCGAAGCAAGTTTCCGGCTGCTCGGCAAACGCCCCTATCCGGTCCAGCTGATGGGTGGTTATGGCCTGCTGCGCGGTCGGCTGATCGAAATGGCGACCGGTGAAGGCAAGACGCTGACCGCGATCCTGCCATCGCTGACCCTGGCTCTAGCCGGCATTCCGGTGCATGTAATTACCGTCAACGCTTATCTTGCGCGTCGCGACGCCGCTTATGTGCGCCCGGTGCTGAATCTGTTTGGCTTTTCCGTTGGCGTCGTCACCCACGAGGAGAAGGAGGAAGCGAAACGCCTGGCTTATTTGAGCGATGTGACTTATTGCGTGAACAAGGACCTGGTGTTTGACTATCTGCGCGATGGTCTGAAGCCGCGCGCCAGTACCGATGACCAATATCAGGCGCCGCATAACCAGCGCGGCCTGTACTTCGCGCTGGTGGATGAGGCGGACGGCATCCTGGTGGACGAGGCACGCACACCCCTGGTGATAGCGCGGGAGCGGCCAGCGGACCAGGAGCGCGTCGATGCCACACTGGCGCTGCAATTGGCGCGCACGCTCAAAGCCGGCCATTTCCGGGCCGAGCAGGAAGGCCGGCAATTCCGGCTCACGCATGAAGGCCGCTTCTTTCTCAAGGCGCAGGAACAACAATTGCAGCAGGCCTCCGCCACCTGGCGGATCGCCAAAATCCGCGAGGAACGGGTTGAGCAGGCGCTTTGCGCCTTGCATGCGTTTCGGCGCGGCGCGCACTATGTCGTCCAGGACGGCAAGGTGCAAATCGTTGACGAGTTTACCGGGCGCATCCTGCCGGACCGCAGCTGGGAACGCGGGCTTCATCAAATGATCGAGATCAAGGAGGGGCTCGATGTGACTGCGCCGCGCGAGACGATAGCGCGGCAAACCTATCCTGAGTTTTTTTCGCGTTATTTGCGCATTGCGGGAATGACCGGCACCGGCAGCGAAGTCGCTGGAGAGATCAAGGCCAACTTTGGCATGCAGACCGTGAGGATCCCCACCAATAAGCCCGGCATACGGAAATTTGTCGGCGTGCGGCTATTTGCCGATTCCGCACCGCGCTGGGAAGCGATTGCCGTGCGCGCGACGGCGCTGGCAAACACCGGGCGCGCTGTATTGGTCGGGACCCGTTCCGTGCTCGCGTCCGAGGAACTGAGCGCGGTGTTGACGGGTCTGGACCAGCCGCACCAGGTGTTGAACGCATTGCAAGACCACCAGGAGGCTGAGATTGTGGCCACGGCGGGGCAGCCAGGACGCGTGACTGTCGCCACCAATATGGCCGGCCGCGGCACCGATATCGATCTGGATATAGCGGTGCGCAAGGCCGGTGGTTTGCACGTGATCCTGACCGAGTTTCATGAGTCGCGTCGAATTGACCGGCAGCTGTACGGCCGCGCTGGCCGGCAGGGGGATCCTGGTTCATGCGAGGCGATGGTCAGCCTGGAGGACGAATTGTTTACGCAGTTCAGTCCGCTCTTGGTTCGGTGGCTTCGGATACGGTGCAAGAACCGGTCCGAGCTGCCGCCGTACTGGGGTAATTTGCTGCGAATCAGTTCACAGATGCGCGCTGAACGGAAGAATGCCGGAGTGCGGCACAACGCATCGCAACGCGATACGGCCATGCGCCGCGCCATGGCGTTTTCAGGAGCAAAGAAATGAACTGTCGTCCGATCTGCATTGTTGCCACCATAGTGTTGATGAGTGTTGTCGGCGATTCCCGCGCAGGGCAGTTCGATTGTCTGATTGAACCGCGTCAGGCGATCGAAATCCGGCCTGCGACCGAGGGCCTTATCACGCGCGTAAATGTACAGCGCGGCGATGTCGTGCGCGTAGGTCAGATACTGATCGAGCTTGATTCCGGCCTTGAGCGCGCCACTGCCGACGCTGCAAAGTTCCGTTCCGAAATGCTGGGCGCGGTGAAGTCGCGCGAAAGCCGGATCGAATTTCTGGCCCAGAAAGCGGCCCGTCGCGATACGCTGGCGAAGGAGAATTTCATTTCGGTGCAGGATCGCGATGAATCGGCCGCCGAGCATCGGCTCGCGGAGGCTGAACTGCTCGACGCGCGCGATAACCGTACCCTGGCAGGACTGGAATACCGGCGCACCATGGAGCAGCTCCGTCTGCGCACGATACGCAGTCCGATTGATGGCATCGTCACCGACCGCCTGATGAACCCGGGTGAAATGGCGGATAACCGGGACGTGCGCAAACCCCTGTTGAAGCTGGCGGAAATCAACGTATTGCACGTGGAAGTATTGTTGCCAAGCGGCGGCTACAAGTCGGTCAAGCCGGGGCAGTCGGTCGAGGTGCTTACGGAGCAGCCTGCAGGCGGCCGCTACATCGCCACGGTCACGGTCATCGATAAGGTATTCGATGCGGCCAGCGGTACCTTTGGCGTGCGTCTTGCGCTTGCAAATCCAGGCGCAGCCATTCCTGCCGGCGTCAAATGCAAAGCGGTTTTTGACGGTGTCGCCGAACTGGCGCGACGGCGGGCAAGCAGTCAGACCGGCGGAGCCAGCAAGTGATCCGCGGTCAATCTATTCGCCGAAAGCCGATGTGCTGGCCGAAATCCCCGGACGTGGGTCCTTATCGCCACCGGTTGCCTGCCCAATAACAACCTGCTGAAACAGGGCAATGACTTTGGGTGCGGTCGAGTTGCGACATCACATCAGGCGATTTCAAACCCGCCCGACAGGTGCTGCTGTTTGACGACAACGGCAGCCGCCCGTGCATGAGGCGGCCGAGCTGATCGCACGCGCCGGTTGTGAAGTGGAAATCGTGTCGCCCGAACGTTTTTTGCGCTTGAGATGCTTGAGATGAGTGGCCCTGAACCATGTCGCCTGCGCGCAGATATTTCAGCAACACGGTGTTCAGCGCCATTCGTGGCGCTCACATGCTTTACCCGGGACCGGCGCACTGACACTGCCCGCGTCGGCGCGGTTGACGAAACGCAACGCTATCAGGGTCGATGAGGTGAGGTGGTGCGGGGGGTGGCTCACGGGTGTATGCTGTTTGCCTCAGGCAGACACTGCCCGGCGCGATCGGTTGTCAAAACGAAGACCAAGCGATCAGCCGCCGGCACATCACTAGGAGCGTGCGATGTCGGACCATGTCTACAAGCTCGTCGAACTCTCGGGTTCATCGACGATCGGCACCGACGACGCGATCCGCCATGCCATCGAGACGCGCGGTCACGTGGCCAACGGCAAGGTAGCGCACTTTCAGGTCACCTTGAAGGCGGGCTTCCGCCTCGAGGACTGAGCGCCCCGCGGAGCCACCGTGAAGCGCGGCGTCTGGTTGTTTTGCGCGCTTGCGCTGCTGGCTGCGCTGGCCGGCGCGCGCGCATCGGCGTCTGCCAACGTGCCACCGGTGTTCGTTGTGCGCATCGACGGGGCTATCGGGCCGGCCAGCGCGGAATATGTCACACGTTCGCTGGAGCAGGCGGCGCGCGAACATGCGCAACTCGTCGTGCTGCGGCTCGACACCCCGGGCGGTTTGGACACGGCGATGCGCAGCATCATCAAGGCCATTCTCGCGTCGCCGACGCCGGTAGCCGCTTACGTGTCGCCGCAGGGCGCGCGCGCGGCCAGCGCCGGAACCTACATCCTCTACGCAGCGCACATCGCGGCGATGGCGCCGGCCACCAACCTTGGCGCCGCAACGCCGATCGCGGTGGGCCTGCCCTTGCTCGGGGCCGGCGCGGAACCGGCGCGCCGGCCGGCCAGTGCCGCGTCGGCCCCCGAAGCCAGCCTCGACACGCCGACCGCCAAGCGTATCAACGACGCCGCCGCCTATATCCGCAGCCTGGCGCAGCTGCGCGGTCGCGATGCCGCGTGGGCCGAGCAGGCGGTGCGCGAGTCCGTGAGCCTGGCCGCGAATGACGCGCTCTCGCGCAGGGTCATCGATCTCATCGCCGTCGACCTGAATGACTTGCTGCGCCAGCTTGACGGCCGTGTGCTGGCACTGGGTAACTCCCGCGCCGACAGCGTGACGCTGGCCACGGCGCAGGCCGCCGTCGTGACGCTGGAGCCCGATTGGCGAAGCCGGCTGCTCGCGGTGGTCAGTGAGCCGGGCCTGGCGCTGATTCTGCTGATGATCGGCGTCTACGGATTGTTGTTCGAGTTCATGAATCCGGGTTTCGTGGCGCCCGGCGTGATTGGCGGCGTGTGCCTGCTGCTGGCGCTGTGGGGGCTGCAGATGCTGCCCGTCAACTACGCTGGCTTAGGCCTGATCCTGCTGGGCATCGGCTTCTTCGTCGCCGAGGCGTTCGTTCCGAGCTACGGCGCGCTGGGCATGGGCGGGATCGCGGCGTTCGGATTCGGTGCCGTGCTGCTGATCGACAGCGATTCGCCGGGCTTCGGCATTCTGCTGGCGCTGGTTGGCGCTCTGACCGTGGTCTCGGCCGCGTTCGTCATCGGCGTCGCAAGCATGGCGGCCAAGGCGCGCCGGCGGCCGGTTGTGAGCGGCTTGCCACACATGATCGGTGGGTCGGGCGAGGTTATCGAGTTCGGCGGCGGCGAAGGCTGGGCCTTTGTCGGCGGCGAGCGCTGGCATGTGCGCGCTGCCCAGCTCCTGCGCCCTGGCCAGCCCGTCCGAATCACGGGTGCCCATGGCCTCACGCTGGAAGTCAGCCCGGCTGCGGAATCAGCCACAACGCAAGGAGTCTCGCGATGATCGCCATCTCTATCTTTCTCGTTCTGCTGGCGCTGATTGTGGCCAGTTCGCTGCGCATCCTGCGCGAGTACGAACGCGGCGTGGTGTTCCAGCTCGGGCGCTTCTGGCGCGTCAAGGGCCCGGGCATGGTGATCCTCATTCCCGGCGTCCAGCAGATGGTTCGCATCGACCTGCGCATCGTGGTCATGGACGTTCCTAGCCAGGACGTGATCTCGCGCGACAACGTGACGCTGAAGGTCAATGCGGTGCTGTATTTCCGCGTCGTCGATCCGCAGCGCGCGGTGATCCAGGTGGAGAACTTCCTCGCCGCGACCAGCCAGCTCGCGCAGACCACCTTGCGCGCCGTGCTCGGCAAGCACACCCTCGACGAGATGCTGTCCGAGCGGGAGCGTCTGAACCTGGACCTGCAAAAGATCCTCGACAGCCAGACTGACGCCTGGGGCATCAAGGTCACCAACGTCGAGATCAAACATGTCGATCTGAATGAAACCATGATCCGCGCGATAGCGCGCCAGGCCGAGGCCGAACGTGAACGGCGTGCCAAGGTGATTCACGCCGAGGGCGAACTGCAGGCCGCCGAAAAACTGGCCCAGGCCGCGGAGATCCTGGGGCGGCAGCCGCTAGCGATCCAGCTGCGTTACCTCGAGACACTGACGGTGATCGCGGCGGACAAGAACTCGACGATCGTCTTTCCGTTGCCGATGGACATCGTCGCGCCGCTGCTCGACGCGCTTAAGAGGCGCGCGCCACAGTCAGGGTAGGTGCACCAAGACCCAACTCTCGGGACGCCGATTTTCGCCATACACTTGCCAGCCACGGCTGCTGCTCGCGCGGCAAGCCGGCAGGCCGATAGTAGTGGGTCACCTGCAAGAACCCCGCGGCCGTCATGTAGTCTTGCCAGACTCCCCAACCGTAGAAGGCACCGTAACGGTCACCGTTCCAGCCTTCTTGACCATCGCCACGCGGGTTTGAGCTGAATAGCACACCGCCAGGCTTAAGCGCCGTGTGCAACTCCCTGAGCACGCGCGACAGCTCCTGGCTGGGAACGTGAAACAAAACGGCGTTGGCAAATACACCATCGAAGCGTGCGCCTGCCAAATGCAGCTCGAGGAAATTCTGTTCGATCACCTCACATCCGCTATTTGCGCGTGCCAATGCGGCCAGCTGCGGTGACCCTTCAAGGCCGGTTACGTGATGACCAAGCGCCTTGAATGTCATGAGGTCTCGCCCAGGTCCACATCCAAAGTCGAGAATTTCAAACGGTGGGTCCGCCTGGACGTTCTGCAGCAACGCGCTTATGTTCTGGCTCACGTCGTGCCCACGCGTGCCTTCCCAAAATGCTTGGGCATTCCGGTCATAGTGGGCCAGAGTCCGCGCGGCGATACGCTGAATATCCTCAGTTGTCTGGTGCATGTCCGATTATCCTAAAAAACGCAGTTGGTAAAAGGAGAGAATGGCGAGAAGCCAACACTGGCGGGGCTTTCAAGCCGATTCAAGGTGCTGCGCCGCAGTTCCAAATTGGTGACTTGGCACTTCCGGAAATGCTCAATTTCAACAACACTTTGAGCAACTTTCATAACGTCAACGGCGGAATCTAGGATGATTGTTTTCCGCAATATCGGTCCGCCCGGGCAGCGGCGATGTGTGTTCTTTTCCAACCCTGTCCATCCACCAAGGAGTAGTTATTTATGTCTGATCGCACTGTATCCCGACGCCGCATCGTCCAAGGCCTCGCCATTGGCGCGTCCCTGCCACTATTGAGTTTTCAGGCACGCGCAGCAGGCCCCAAGATCAAAGTGGCTGGAATACATGCCTCACCGGTTGAGAACGCATGGAATTCACGGCTGCACGAAGCACTCAAGCAAGCAGCGCAGGTGGGCAGCATCGACTACGTGTTCTCGGAGTCGGTTTCCAACACCGACTATGCACGTGTGATGCGCCAGTATGCGGAGTCCGGAGTCCAACTGATGGTCGGAGAGGCCTACGGCGCCGAGCGGGACGCGCGCGCGGTGGCCAAGCAGTATCCGAACATCAATTTTCTGATGGGCTCCAGTAGCGGCCCGCAGGCGGACAACTTCGGCGTGTTTGGCACCTGGAACAACGAAGCGGCCTATCTGACCGGCATATTGGCGGGCCACATGACTAAAACCGGCAAACTCGGCGCCGTGGGCGGGTTTCCGATTCCCGAAGTCAACCGCCTGATCAATGCGTTCCGGCTTGGGGCCAGTGAAGCCAAGCCCGGCCTGACGTTCCAAAGCGGCTACATCAACACCTGGTTCGATCCACCCAAGGCACAGGAATCGGCGATTGCGCAGATCGATGGCGGCTGCGACATATTGTTCGGCGAACGCATAGGCACCGCCGACGGCGCCAAGAAGCGCGGCAAACTGGCCGTGGGCTCGCTGCTGGATTACATGTCTCGTTATCCCGGGACTGTGTTTGCCAACGCCATGTGGTACTTCAGCCCCATCCTGGCCGCTGCGGTGGCGGACACGCAGGCCGCAAAACCGGCGGGCAAGGACTACAGCACGTTCAGCATGATGGCCAGCGGCGGCAACGACGTGACCTACGACCAGAAGCTGGTTCCGGCGAAGGCTCTGGAGCAGATGATGGCCAAGCGCGCCCAGATCAAGGCAGGCAGCTTCAAGGTGCCGGTCAACGACGCCAAGCCCACCTGATCCGTGGCGTTCGCCGAGCACGATTACGTCCGGGCGGACGCGCTGTCGCTGGCATCGGCGGTGACGCGCGGCGAGGTAACAGCATCGGCACTGCTGGCGATGGCGGGCGAACGTGCGCACCGCCTGCAACCCAAGCTCGGGGCCATCAGCCAGTTCGCCGAGCCGCT
>JANYBQ010000255.1 GCA_025360705.1 Betaproteobacteria bacterium
CCTTGCATATCGCGCCGCTCTATCACGTAGGTGGCATGCAGGCGTTTTTCATTCCGCACCTGATGGTCGGCGGTACCAACGTGGTGGAAGGGCGCTACGAACCCGACAAAACACTGGCAACGATTCAAACCCACGGCGTGACGACTTTGTTCGCGGTGCCGACCCAGATCCAGGAGATGCTGTTTCATCCGCGCTTCAAACAGTTCGACCTGTCCAGCCTGCGCATGATCACGACCGGCGGTGCGGCCATCGCCGCATCGACGATGGAAAACGTGATCCGGGATTTCTGCCCCAACATCTTCAATGGCTATGGCATGACCGAGGCCAGCCTGACCCTGCTGCTGCGCCCGCAGGATGCCCTCAAGCATCTGGGGTCGTGCGGCAAGCCGACCTTGATCAGCCAATGCCGCATCATTACCAACGACCCGGTGCGCGACATCACGCCCGAGCAGACCGTCGCGCCAGGCGAAATCGGCCAGCTCATCGTACGCGGCCCGCAGGCGATGCAGGGCTACTGGAACAACCCGTCGGCGAGCGCCGACAAACTCAAACGCGGCTGGGTCTACACCGGAGACCTGATGAGCCAGGACGCGGAGGGCTTCTTCCATTTTCACGGACGCTCGGACGACATGATTGTTTCGGGCGGCGAGAACATCCACCCGCGTGAAGTGGAAGAGGTTCTGTACCGCTGCCCGGGCGTGCAGGAGGCGGCCGTGGTCGGCCTGCCCGACCCAAAATGGGGGGCGGTTGTCACGGCATTCATCGTCAGGAGCGACCCGGCCCTCACCAGCGTGAGCGTGGACGCCTATTGCCGCTCAAGCAACGACCTCGCCGCGTTCAAGCGCCCCCGGCGCATTGTGTTTGTCGACGAGTTGCCGATCAATCCAAGCGGCAAGGTGCTCAAGCGCGAACTGCTGGCGCGATACGGCGGGATGGCGGCCGTTTGAAGCACCGGCAAAACGCCGCCGTCGCGCGTCGGCTGCAAGCCACTGCGCGTCGGATTGATGGCGGCAAAACGCAGCCCCTTTGGCGATGATCGATTATCGGATTTCACTACGACACCACGTTATGCCCACACTACCCGCACACGCCCACTACGTCATCATCGGCGCCGGCATCCACGGTCTTTCCACGGCCATGCACCTGGCCCAGAAACTGAAGATTCGCGGCACGCCGGTCGGGGCGCGCGGCAGGCGCATCGTGGTGCTGGACAAGAGCAGCGTCGGCGCCGGCGCGTCGGGCATTGCCTGCGGCGTGATTCGCAACAACTACTTCCAGCCGGCGATGCGCGAACTCATGGCGCACTGCGTCTCGGTGTGGGAGACCGACCCCGATGCGTACAGCTACCACGCGGTCGGCTATATGCAGATCAGCCCCGAGGTCATGCACCAGCAGGTGGGAGAGATCTATGAACAGCAAAAGGCGATCGGCTACGAATCCGTCTTCATCGAGGGCCGGCCAGCGTCGCAAAAGTACATGGAAGGAATCTTCCACGACTGGCAGGCAAAAAACATCACCTCGGTGCTGCACGAAAAGCGCGGCGGGTACGCCAACAACATGGCCTCGCTGCGGGGCCTGACGGCCAAGGCCGCAGCCCTCGGAGTTGAAATCATCGAGGGCGTCACGGTCACGGCATTGAACAAGGGCAGCCGATCGGCGGCCATCGCCTCGGTTGAAACCTCAGCCGGCACCATCACCTGCGAAGAGGTCGTGGTGGGCGTGGGGCCGTGGGTCCATTCGATCTGGAACATGCTGGAGTTGCCCCAGTCCATCAGCGTGAAGGGCCGCGATGGAAAATCCCACGATGGCGTTGCCATGTGGCACTACATGGCATTGCAGGAAGGCACGCTCGGCGTCGATCCGAATTTCCTGAAAACCAATGCCGGCGCGATGCCGCCGGTGGTGCACGTGGACACCGATGCGCCGCTCTATTCGGACCGCAACGGCGCCTTGATCACCGACCAGCTCTGGGGCCTCTATTACAAGCCGGACTTCCATTTCGGCGGCGTGCAGGGCGGCGCGATGCCGGCCGAGGTGACGCGTCCGGCCGACGAAGTGCGCGTCGATCCTTATGGGCCGCAGTCACCGGAGTTCGTCGTCAACGACAACTTCGCCGATATGTGGACCTCCGCGCTGGCGCACTGCCAGAAGCGTTTTGAGGGCCAGCACGGTATGTACAAAAAAGAACCCTCGGGCGGCATCGGTTGTTTTACGCCCGACAGCTTTCCGGTGTTCGACCGCTTTGCCGACAACGTCTACATCATTGCCGACTCCAACCACGGCTACAAGATGATAGGCGTCGGCGACCTGGTCGCGGACGAGCTGCTGGGCCAGCCGCGCGCGCTGCTGGAGCCGTTCCGTTTTTCGCGCTACGCCACGGGCAAGTCGCACCCGGTCAGCAACAGCCCGTTTCCCTGGAGTTGACACCCGCGCGTCCCACCATCGGCGCACGGCGCACGGGTCGGTACCGCCTTGGGTAGAAGCTCTTGAGGTCAGCGCCAACAAGATCCGGGGCCGACTTGCCACCGTGGCGTGACCGCTGCTTCGCCACTGCCCTGATTCACGGGGTTTCCCGGTCGCCCGCGCAGATGGTTGCAGTTCAAGTGCGGAGAACACTTTTTAAATTACTCAATGGATTGAGTAAAATTAGTCAATCCATTGAGTAATTTATGTCTTTTGAAATTCGCCGCGATATTTTGGCAAGCTTCCGTACTCGCCTGCAAGAACCCCGTCGCTTCCTGCAAGTGGTGGCCGGACCACGCCAGGTTGGCAAAACCACCCTGGTGCGTCAGGCCTTGTCGGCGCTGGCGCGGCACCCTGGCAAGACCATCGCCCAGCACAGCGTGAGCGCCGACAACCCTGGCCTGGTGGGCTCCAGCTGGCTGAGTTCGCAATGGGAAACGGCCCGTGCGCTTGCCGACCAGGCTGGCGCGTGCGTGCTGGTGCTGGATGAAGTTCAAAAACTGCCCGCATGGACCGAGGAAGTCAAACGTCTATGGGACGAAGACACGCGCGCCGGGCGCGACGTGCGGGCCGTCGTTCTGGGGTCCGCGCCCGTGCTGATATCGCGTGGCCTGACCGAGAGCATGGCGGGACGGTTCGAGATGACGCGCCTGGGGCACTGGCGATTCACCGAAATGCGCGAAGCCTTTGGTTTCACGCTGGACCAGTTCATTTACTACGGCGGTTATCCGGGCGCGGCCAGTCTGATTGGCGACCCTCGGCGTTGGGCCGCCTATGTGCGCGACGCCTTGATTGAAACCACCATCGGCAAGGACGTACTGCTGATGAACCCGGTGCAAAAACCCGCCTTGCTGCGCCGCGTGTTCGATCTGGCCTGCCGTTACAGCGGGCAAGAACTGAGCTATCAAAAAATGCTGGGGCAACTCCGTGACGCGGGCAACACGACCACGCTGGCGCATTACCTGCATTTGCTTGAAGGCGCCGGCATGGTGTGCGGCTTGCAGAAATTCGCGGGCCAAGCCGTGCGACAGCGCGGATCAAGTCCAAAACTGCAAGTATTCAATACCGCATTGATGGGCGCCATAGCCACAACCGAGGGCTTTGGCTTTGAACGTTTACGCGCCACACCCGAGTTGTGGGGTCGGATGACGGAAAGCGCCGTAGGCGCGGAATTGCTTGCCCGCCACCTGGAGCACAGCAGCACACAGCCCTTGATACATTACTGGCGTGACGGCATCGACGAGGTGGACTACGTACTGCGGCACCAGGGAGAATTGTTCGCCTTTGAAGTCAAAAGCGGCTTGAATCGGGGGAACGAAAAAGGGCTGGACGCGTTTTGCAAATGGCAGCCCGGCTGCCGGCCTCTGATTCTCGGAACGGGTGGTTTGCCCCTGCAAGCCTGGTTTGAAGCGGCTGATTGACCGGCGGCGGGTGATGCGAAAGCAAGCCTACGGTGCCCTCTGCTTTGACCTCGAACTACGCGACTTACGCAATCGTCTTCGTGGCGATGCGTGGCGCGGCCGGCAAACTTGCTGATGCAAACAACCGCCGCTGCCTCGACCGTCGGCGCCGCCGTGGCTGCTGGCATGGGCATCGCGTTGGCTAGCAATCTGACGAACAACCTGCCTGTGGGCCTGCTGACCATGCCAGGGATTTCATGGGCGTGGCGCAAGCGCGGGCCTAAAATCGAATCTCCACGCTCGTCACGATTGCCCGATGTCCCCCAAAGAAAGCCTTTTCAAGGTACCAGGTCTGGACCCGGCGGTGCAAAAGAGTTTCCAGCGCGAGCAACTGTGCGAGTTCACGCTGCCATTGGCCACCAGCCTGATGGAAGGCGGCTTTGTGGCAGTCGTCGCGGCCAAGACCTTCGACGCACAGCCCTGGGTCATTGCGGTGATTTCAGCCGCGCCGATGTTCGGCAACCTCTCGAGCTTTTTCTGGAACCGGATTGCCACCGGCCGGCCCAAAGTTCCCATGGTGGTCGCGTTGCAGTGCCTGGTGTTGTTGTGCGTGGCGACCATCGCGGTCAGTCCGCAAACCACGAGCGGCGCCTTTGTGCTGTTGGCAAGCGTGGTGCTGAGCCGCATATTGATTGCCGGCATCATCACCGCGCGCAGCGTCGCCTGGAGCCTCAACTACGACCGCGCGTTACGTGCGCGTGCCACCGGGCGGCTGCAGGCGATTACCAGCCTGATGGTGGTTGTCACTACCGGCGTTGGCGGCCTGGTGCTGGACGCCCGGCCGGAAAACTTTCGCTGGTTGTACGGAGCCGGCGCGCTGCTGGGCGGACTTGGCGTGTGGTCGTTCTGGGGCGTCAGCGTCATCGGCGAGCAGCGCCATCGCGTGCTCGAGCGGCGCGGCACGCGTGACGGCTCGGGGCGCAACGCCTTCTTCACCATCCTGCGCGACGACCGGCGTTACGCCCGCTACCAGCTCTACCAATTCATTTCGGGCGTAGCGGCGATGATGCTGGAGCCGCCGCTGGTGTACCTGGTGTCCAAGGAAATCGGCGCGAGTTATGTAGCCAGCATCGGCATCGTATTGCTGCTTCCGTTTCTGCTTATGCTGGCCACCATTCCGTGGTGGGCGCGTTACCTCGACCGCGTGCACGTGGCCGAGTTCCGCGCCCAGCAGAACTCCGTGTGGGTGGTCGGCGTACTGGTCATGTTCGTGGGCGCCTGGCAATTGTCCCTTTGGTGGCTGGCGCTGGGCCGGTTTCTCACCAGCATCGTGAATGGCGGCGGCAGCCTGGCCTGGCAACTCGGCCACAACGACTTCGCGCCACGCGAGCAGTTGTCGGCATACATGGCCGTGCACGTGACGCTGACCGGCGTGCGTGGCGCCTTTGCCCCGTTCCTGGGAATGGCCTTGTACCTGGGCTGGGACGCCAAGGGTTATGTGCCGGGCAGCACCGGCCTTGGCGCATGGTTGTTTCTGGTGTCGGCCATACTGGGCGTAATTGCATGGCGCGGGTTCGATGTGTTGCAGCGCGAAATCGGGCCGCGCGCCGGTGAGCGCTGAAGACGCTGATCGCCGATGGCGCCAATAACGCGGCCAGCTCGCGCCGACCTGGGCGGCTTACTGTGGAGCGCGGCGCAAGGTTTCCACCACTGGCCGGCGCAACACATCGCGCAGGCCCCACCAACCGGCCGCCATGGCCAGCACGGCGCCGGTCAGCGCACCC
>JANYBQ010000312.1 GCA_025360705.1 Betaproteobacteria bacterium
CCGCGAAGGGCGTAGCCCGTAGCGGCTTGCCCAGGGTGCGGGCGGCTCAGAACGGCTCTGGCGGGGGCGCCTCTTGCTTGGCACCCTTGCGGGCCTGCTCACGCGACTTGATGCGTGACTTGGCGCTCGTGCTGCTGTGCCTGAAGCGGTGCGACTCGTTGCCGGTCTCCACGATGTGGCAATGGTGCGTTAGCCTGAAGTTCCTGCCTCAAAAAAGCGAATTTCCCCTCTCATGAACCGGAATTTGGGGTTCCGCGTTCTGTCTACAGTTTGATTTGGTTGATCAGTTCAAGTGCGCGTTTTTGTTTCACTGTGGGTGTGGTGGTGATCTCGAAGGTGGGTGCGCCCTGAGCGCCATTGGGCGCGCGACAGGTGTTTCGCACAATGGTTGAGAGTTCACTCATCAAAGTCTGCAAACTGTGCGCAGGAGAGCCATCGTCCAACCTGTGGCTGGCCACCTTTTTCATTGCCGCATCGGAGCGCCTGGCCGGTGCCACCGGGTCCCGCGTGGCTAAGGCCTGCTGATCGCAATCGGCAAACATCAACTCGCGCCAAGCCTCTCGCATGTGCCACTCCACATAATAGGCCAACATGCACAGAAAGATATGCGCACGCACCCGACCCTCCAGGTGGTGATGAATCGGGCGCACCTTCAAGTCCATTGTCTTGAGAGAACGAAACGCACGCTCCACCTGGGCCAACGATTTGTAGGTGCGCACACACGCGGCTGCATCCATGCGCTCGGCCTTGACGGAAGTGCGGATGATGTACAACCCATCCAGCGCCGCCTCAGCAGCGATGTTGTCTGCTTTGCGCCCGAAGGTCAACGAGGCATCCCCAACCAGCAGCTCAAAGTGTTTGGCCACCTTGTATTGATTCACGCACTTTCCCACGGCCACGCCGATCTTGTCCTTGCCCACCAGCTTGGCCGCGTCCACCCGCAGTTTGATCTTTTGCAGGTTTTTCTCTGTGGCTTGCAGCAAATCGCTTCGCTTGTGCGCACGCAGTTTGGCCAACTCCGGGTTGCGGCACGCCATCAGGCGCTCACCGGGATAGTCGGGTGAGCTCAGTTCCAGCAAATTGCGCTCGTCGAACAAGTCCAGTTGCAATTGCTTTTGCTCCACCAGGGCGCGAATCGATGCGCTCCTCAAGGCCGTGATCCAGGCCACACCGGAGTCCTCACTCATCTCATCGATGGCCTTTTGTGAAATCATGCCCCGATCCCCCACCATCACCATACGCTGGATGCCAAACTCCTCACGCATGCGCTTGACCTCGGGCAAGAACGTCTTGCTGTCCGAGGTGTTGCCCTCGTACACTGAGATCGCCACCGGGCAGCCCCGATCATCGGTGAGTAGCCCATAGTTCACCTGCAAGGTGCCACGTTTGCCGTCCCGGCTGTAGCCCAGCTTGGCCAGCGCACAGTGCGAGCCCTCGAAGTAACTCGAAGACAGGTCATACAGCACCAAGCCGTCGTCCTTGAGGTGACGTGCAGCCAACTTCTTTTGAATCCTGCCCTGCCCCGCCAGCAGCCAGTCCATGGCGGCGTACAGATCGTCCTCACAGGCATCCAGCACGCCGAAGTCAGATGCCAGTGTGCTGGTGTGCCACAGACGCGTGGTGGCCAGCTTGGTGGCGGGCGAGATTATGCGTTGCGCCACCATGGCCAGCACCAGTTCACGCTCGCGGCAGGGCTTGGAGGCCAACAGCGAGGCAAAGCCCAGACGCTGCATCGCAAGCCCGACGGCTTGCACGTGGCCATGGGCGCGCGATGAACAAATCTCCAAGGCTTGACCCAAAGGCACAAAGGTTTCGCCCTGCAAAGAGCGGCGAATCAGATCGATCACGGACTCGCTCAGGTGAGACAGGTTGCCCAAAGTCTCGTTCTTGACCTTGCCGTGCTCGCGGTAGCTGCGCCGCAACAAATGGGTGTGATAGACCCGATCTTTGTATCTGCGAGAGGTGGTGACGACGTGAGCGGTTCCGGTTCGTGTTGCCATGGAATGCATTTTAGACAAAATAGACGAATATGTAAACATATTTAGTGACTACATATAACAGTCACAAAAACCGCCATCAGACGGTCTTCCCCAGCTACAGCAGAGAGTTTTGCTCGATCAGTGACTACAAAAGGGCAGGAACTTCAGGTTAGCCGGTCCAGCAAGGCGGTGGTCATCTTGGCATCGCCAAACACGCTGGGCCATTCTTCAAAGCTCAGGTTGGTGGTGATGATCACGCTGGTGTGCTCGTATAGCTTGGAGAGCAGATGGAACAACAAGGCACCGCCGGTCTGGCTAAATGGCAGGTAGCCCAACTCATCAAGTTATGTTGAGCTCAACATAATTGGACTTATGTGGAGTGCCCAGTTATGTGGATCGGTGCGGCAACGGTCTCGGTTTGGCAGGCATGTACACCGATTGTTCGCCCGATTGCTCCACATAACGATCAGAGGCGGCGAAGCCAAGCGGTGACGTTGTCGTCGCGGAATATGAAGGCACCTCCTTTCGGTGGCGCCAGCACCTCGGGGAAGACCTGTGCGAGGGCTTGACGCTTGAGGTCGAGGTCAGCGCGTGCATAACGCATGGTGGTGTTCAGGCTCGCATGACCGAGCCATTGGCTGATGGTGGCAAAGTCCACCCCCGCCTTGAGCAGATGAATTGCCGTTGTGTGGCGCAAGGAATGCGGGTGAATCCGTTTGCCGGCCAATGTCGGTGCGGTGTTCGCCGCCGCAGCGATGTGCTGCTGTAGAAGATATCGAACGCCGAACCGGGTCATAGTGGCACCACGCGCGTTGAGGAAGACGTGTCGATCTGCTGGATCGTGCGTACCGTCGCGCTGATTCTCGATCAGTTCCCGCAATAGCCGTGCAATACGCGGCCAGATCGGGCAAAGGCGCACCTTGTTGCCTTTGCCAGCGAAGCGAACCTGGCAAGGTGGTTCGAGCCGGATGTCTCGAACCCGCAGATCGACGACCTCCTGCACCCGGGCACCGGTATTGAACATCAGCGAGAACATCGCGTAGTCGCGCATTCCGGCTGCTGTCTTGCGATCGATGCTTGCCAGCAGCGCCTCGATCTCCGTCTTCTCCAGATATTCGATGGGGGTCTCTCGGGCGCCTCGTTTGAAAGGAATCCCGAGGACTTGCTGCAATGCAGCCAGTTGTTCGGGATGGTCGGCCACAAGGTAGCGCGCAAAGGTATGCATGGCCGCCAGGCGGGCATTGCGGGTCGTGATGCCGTTCCCGCGCTCAGCCTCCAAGAAGGCGAGGAAGCGACCGATCCGATCCGCAGTGATGTCGGCCAGCTCAAGGGATTCGATTGGCCGTCGGCAGTCCTTGGCGGCAAACGCCAGGAACAGAATCATGCAGTCACGATAGCTTTGAATCGTGTGACGGCTCATGCCGCGCAGTGTCGGGAGGTACTCCTGGAAGAAGCGAACGACGCAACGGCCAAGTTGTGTCGGTTGATACTTCTTCATGGGGCAGCCTGCGCGACGACATCGCCAAAGGCGGCCTCGAACCGATCACTTGCCAGTTCGCGCATGGTCGGCACGAAGTGCAGGTAATGGGCGGTCGACATGATCGAAACGTGCCCCATGAACATAGCGAGCCGGGGCAAGTTGGATTGAACGTCGGCGCCATCACGGTACCAGCGGATCAGCGCCTGCACGGCGAAGGTGTGCCTCATGTCATGGACCCGCGGCCGACGCCCTTCGCTGTCCTTTACGTCCGCGACGACGAACAGGCGATTGATCGCATCCCCCAATCCGGCGCCGGTGTATCCGTGATGGCCGCGTGATCCACAACACAACAGCGGCGCGCTGGCAGCGGGATCAAACGGTGCCACGAGCCGTTGGCGCAAATAGACCCGTACAGCATCGCTGGCGTCCGGCGACAACGGCACCAATCGGGACTTGTGGAACTTGGATGCTCTGATGCGCAGCAACCCGGTCCGGGCCTCGACGTCATCCAGGGTCAAACGGACCAACTCACCACGGCGCAGCCCCGCGGTGTAGAGCAAGATGACGGCCATGCGCATGACCGCCGGCAACAGCGGCGAGTTGGCCGTTGCCGCCAGCTTGTCGGCCGCGCTGAGCAGCCGGGCCACCTGCTCTGGCTCGACGATCACTGGCCGGCGGTAGGGAATCAACCGGGCAAAGTACAGTGGGTCTGGAACGAAACAGCCGGGTTCCGTGCGCTGACGGAAACGACAGAACTTGCGCACGGCCAATTGGCGGCCCCGCCGTGTCGTAGCGGACAGATGGCGAAAGGAGTTGCACCATAGATCAAAGCCGGCCTGATCGAGATCGGTGTTGTTGTTGGCTACGAGGAAGCCCCATAGGTGCTCGAGAATCCACTGTTCGCCGTCGTAACTGCGCCCGAGTGAACGTTGGTGCTTCAGCCAGATGGCCGTCCATTGATCCAGCGGTGTCGAAGGTTGCTTCTCAATCATGGCTGCCTCCATGGACTGGCGCGGGCACCGGCAGTGCAACCGTGCGCAGCATGTCGGTGTCGATCCGCAAGTAGACGCAGGTGGCTTCCAGGCTCCGGTGCCCGAGCAGGTCGCCAATGGCCTTGACGCCGACACCGCGCCGAAGCAAGCGCATGGCGAAGGAATGGCGCAGCGAATAGGACGATGCCCCATCAAGAGGGAGGCCGCTCTTCACCACCCGGTAGCGGAAGACATCGATGACGCCGTAATGCCGCAGGACCTTTATCGGGCTGCGAATGCGCAGGAACAACTGTGGCAAATCGCTGCCGGGCCTGGCGACCTGCAAGTAACGACGCAGCAACCGCAACGTCCGATCGGCCAGCGGCAGGATGAGCACGGAGCGCGTCTTGCATTGCTCGACTCTGAGCGTGCCGGCCTTCCAATCGATGGAGTCGAGCCGCAGGGCTGCCACCTCTGACGGGCGCAGACCGTAATAGGCCATCAAATGCAAAATGGCGTAGTCGCGCCAATCTCTGGGACTTCGACGCCGGATCGACGCGAGCAACTTGCGAACCGTGGTCCAATCCAGTGCCCGCGGCGGCAGTTCTCCTCGATACACACGTGGCGTGTCAATGACATCGAGGCCAACAGGTGCTTCACCGTGGTCGGCGCAGTAGCGCAGGAATGCACGCAGGTGTGCAATGACATGCTGCAGCGACGCGCGGCTGTTCTCCTTGCTCTTGAGCTGGAGGTAGGTTTCGACGTCGCCAGCCGTCAGGGAACAAAGACCGCGATCAGACGGCTTACCTCGCGCAAGGAAGTCGGTGACGGTCGAGCCGTGGTGTTTCAGAGATTGGGCGCAAAGTCCTCGTACTTCGGCCAGGTAGCGCTGATAGCGGCGGCACAGGACACTCAGCGCGTCATCATGCGCCTCGACACCCAGTTGGTTGGCTGAGGCCAGAAACCTCGCAAAGATGCGGCCGGTACACAGGTACAAATAGGCATCTGCCTTAGCGACGACAAACGCCTCCCTGAGATCCGCCTCGCGGAACATCTCCCCTGACTGGAAACGATCAGACCGGTCGAGCACTTCCTTGGCGCGCCGAAGATGAAGACGCAACGGATGACGCAGGTGGCCGTGTTCGGCCAGCCAGACGGCGAACGCCTCCAGCTCGGCGCCGCAACGCGACCTCTCGTATCGTTCATGAAATCGTGGAAACAAATCGCACAGCATGATGTCCTCCGTGGTTGATGAGGACGCCACGTTACGGCCGATCAGTTATGTTGAGTCAGATACATGAACTTCCCAGGCAGGCACCGCGCCACTCCACATAACTGTGCACTCCACATAAATCCAGAATCACCGCATCCATGCGCAGCAAGCTCAAGGCCAGCCGCCCGGCCTTGCCATCACGCTTCTCGCGCTCCAGCGTGTTGACCAGGTCCACCGTCGAGTAAAACCGTACGCGCTTGCCATGGCGTGTTATGCCAGCCACGCCGGTGGCTGTGGCCAGGTGCGTTTTGCCCGTGCCAGGCCCCCCTATGAACACCACGTTGTGCGCCTGCTCGGTGAACGCACAGGTTGACAGTTGCCCAACCAGGTTCTTGTCCACCGATGAAGCCTCGAACTCGAAGCCGGCCAGGTCACGGTGTGCCGGGAATTTGGCCGCGCCCATCTGGTAGCTGATGGAGCGCATGCCCCGGTCAGCATGCTCGGCTTGCAGCAGATGCTCCACCAGCCAGCGCGAGGACTGCACGCTGGCGTCTTGCACGTTCAGATCGCTCCAGGCCCCGGCCATGCCGTGCAGGCGCAACCCCTTGAGATCGGCGATGACATCACGCTTCATGGCCAACCCCCTGGGCGCTCGCGCGCAGCCGGTCATAGCGACCCGTATCGGCCTGGGGCGGCTCGCGTAACTGCAAGTCTGGCGGCAGCGCCTCAAGCCTGTTGTGCGCGATGGGTGGCGCATTCAATCGGCCAAGCACGTTGATCACATGCTCGGCGCTCACCGCGCCACTCTCCAGCACCAGTTCAACGGCCACCAGCACGGCGTCCAGGCCCGCCGTGGGCACGGCCGTCAGCACCTGTGCCATCACCCGGTCCCCGCCTTCGTGGCGCAGAAGGACTTGGCGTAATCGTTGCAAAGCCTGCGGCATGTCGGCAAACGGGGCTCCGTTTCTCAAAGCTCCCGGCTTGCGCTGGATCAGCGGTATGTAGTGCTGCCAGTCAAACTGGGTTTGCCCCCGTGTGGCGAGCCGATTATGGCTGGCCACCAGTGCATCGCCCGCAACGATGCCCAGGCGCGTCGGATACAACCGTGTGCTCACGATCTGCCCGGCCAGCTCGCACGGCACCGAGTAGCGGTTGCGGTTCACACTCACCAGACAGGTGCTGCTGACCCGTGCAGGGCTCTCCACGTAGCCATCAAAGGGCTCGGGCATGGGCATGAGGTGAGGCAGCTCTTGCTCCAGCATCTCTGCCACGCTGAACTGCTTGTGCTGCGGGTGGTGAATGTCGCCCCACAAGGCGCGGCAGCGCTCGCCCAGCCAGGCGTTGAGCTCGCCAAACGAGCCAAAGCGCAAACTGCCTGCCTCGATCCAGATTCGCCTGCGGCTGTCCTGCACGTTCTTCTCTACAACGCCTTTCTCCCATCCCGAGGCGACGTTGCAGAAATCGGCGTCCACCAGGTAGTGCGCGCACATCACCGCAAAGCGGGCGTTGACGACGCGCCCCTTGCCCTTGTTGACCTTGTCCACCGCCGTCTTCATGTTGTCGTAAATGCCCCGGCGCGCTACCCCGCCCAGGGCCGCGAAGGACCGTGTATGCGCGTCAAACAGCATCTAGTTGTTCGTTCCATCAATACAG
>JANYBQ010000445.1 GCA_025360705.1 Betaproteobacteria bacterium
CCGAAGGCTATCGTCGAGGAGCGGTGGGTAGGTGACGGACCGGCGTACTCGTCGGCTGTCCACCTTGGGTGGGCAGGTCAGCTATCCACGGCGGACGCGCGTATCAGGGCGAAAAGGGGACATTTCAATCTGGCGCTGACAACCAGGTCTTGGGTCTTGCCGTGGCCCTGGCATTGCGCTAACATCAGTTCAACTAAGAAAGTAATTGGAGACGCAAATGGCCCTTTCGGCTACCGCCGACACTGGCAATCCGCTGTTGGGCACCTGGCACCTTGTGCGCTGGGAAATCACCTATGGCGACGGGCGCAAGCCCACACTGCCGTTCGGTGACAAGGCGACCGGCCTGATCCAGTACGCCGGCGACGGTTTCATGAACGCGTGTATCGCACGTGGTGGACGTGGCAGGCTGTCAAGCGAAAGCGTGCGCAGCGCGCCCGAGGCCGAGCGCTTGTCGGCGTTCGAGACCTATTTCCAGTACGCCGGCCCTTATGCGATTCGTGGTGAACCCGGTAAACAGCAGGTCACACACACGGTCTCTCATTCGCTCAACCCCAACTTTGTCGGCACACAACAAGTGCGCAGTATGGAGTTCTCGGCGGACGGCGATTTGACGCTGTCGGCATCGGACACGGTTCCGGGCACCGATGTGGCGCGGCATCACCGCTTGACCTGGACCCGCAGGGGCGGAACATGACAGGCGCGCCGGCAGACACGCGCGGCAATCACCCGGATGTCGCCGCTGCGCAAGCCCTGGGGCTGGCAGGTCTTGACGTACATCCGGTTTAGCTAGGGGCCGCCCCGGACGACCGATCGGGCCAGGCCAACTAAAGGAGATCGACATGGGTGCCACCGATACCAATGCTTTCAGCGAAATCCCGGTTCTGAGCGGCGGCTTTGCGCCGATAGCACACGAACTAACCCTGGACTTGACCGACATCGAAGGCGAGATCCCGAAGGACCTCACCGGCATGTATGTGCGCAACGGACCGAATCGACGCTTCGAGGCGCCTGGGCGTTACCACTGGTTCGACGGCGACGGCATGTTGCATGCGGTACGCTTCAAGGGCGGCAAGGCCCAGTACCAGAACCGCTGGGTCATGACCGACAGCCTGCAGGAAGAAATCGCGGCCGGCAGCGCCTTGTGGCAAGGCATCAAGGACCCGCCGCGCAAGGACCGGCCCGACATGCCGATGAAAAATACGTCCAACACCGATGTGAAGTTCTACGCCGGCACCCTGGTGACGATGTGGTACCTGGGCGGCGCGGTATACCAGTGCCGGCCGGACGATCTGTCCACCATGGGCAAGCTCGCGGTCGACCCGCGACTTGCCGGCCTGCCGATCTCGGCTCACTCCAAGGTCGACCAACGCACCGGCGAGTTCCTGTTTTTCGCGTATGGCAAGGAGGCGCCCTACATGCACTACGGCGTGATGGACCGCTTCGGCAAACTCAAGACCTTTATTCCGGTGCAACTGCCCGGGCCGCGCCTGCCGCACGACATGGCGATTACGCCCAACTACAGCATCCTGCACGACCTGCCGCTGTTTTACGACATGGACGCGTTCGCGGCCGGCCGCCACAAGCTCAAGTTCCACCACACGCTACCCTCGCGTTTCGGCGTGGTGCCGCGTCACGGCACGCCGGAGCAGATCCGCTGGTTCGAGGCCAGCGCTACCTACATGTACCACGTGTCCAATGCGTGGGAAGAGGACGACGGCCAGGGCGGGGTCGAGATCGTCATGACCGGCACACCGTTTCGCCTGCCGCGCGACCACAAAGGGACGCTGGACGTAGCCGGCTTTCCCAAGATGCTGGCGAATCTGGAACACGACTTCCAGTTCCACGAATGGCGCTTCAACCTGCGCACCGGCCAGACCAAAGAGCGCGTGATCGACGACATCGTCAACCAGGAATTTCCGGTCATCAACTGCTGGATGCAGGGCTACAAGACGCGTTATTCCTGGAATGTATTGATGGGCCGGCTGAACCGCGCGGAAGACCCGCGTTTTTGCGGCTTCGCGCGGTATGACCTGAAGCAGGACACTTGCACCACCTTCCACGCGGGTGTGCACAAATGGTTCAGCGAGGCGCCGTTTGCTCCCAAGGACAACTGGAAGGAAGAAGACGACGGTTACCTGGTCGGCTTTATGTGGGACGACGAAAAGAATCAGTCCTATCTGACCATCTTCGATGCGCACGACATCTCACGCGGCCCGGTGTGCAAGATCCGCATGCCGCAGCGGGTACCCAACGGCTTTCACGCCACCTGGGTCAGCGGCGAACGGCTGGCGAGAGGCTATTGATATGGCCCCCACGCTTGTCACTGCGTGTACTGCGCGAGGCCTTGCAGGCCGCGGCTCGCGAGACGCCTCGCCCCTGTCGCCTGTCCAACCCTGCTCAAGCAGGCTTGGAGCCGCAGGCTCCAGCCCCTCGGGGGCCGTTTTTTCCTTAGGGCGGTCCGGCGGAAAAATGCCCTCATGATCCTGGTCAGCGAAGAAAAAATCGCGGAGTACACCGCACGCGGCTGGTGGGGCGACCTGACCTTCTGGGACCTGTTCCTGAAAAACCTGCGTGAACGCGGTGATGCCGAAGCGGTGGTGGACGCCAGCAACCGCGAAGAATTCGCGCACGGCCAACCGCGGCGCCTGAGCTGGGTGCAGCTGGCCGCCGAAATCGATCTTTTCTGCCTGCTGCTGATCGAAAGCCAGGTCCGGCGCGACGACATCGTGGTGGTGCACCTGCCCAACTGCGTCGAGCAGTTTGTGGTTTATCTGGCCTGCGCGCGGCTCGGCATGGTGGTGACGCCGGTGCCGGTGCAGTACCGCGAGCACGAACTCGACCAAATCCTGTCGCTGACCGAGGCCGCCGCCGTGGTGACGTTCGCGCGGATCGGCAAACCAGGCCAGGCCCATGCCGCGGCCGACATGTATTGCGTACTGCGCGAGCACCATGCCGCGCTGAAAACCGTCATTGCCTGGGGCGAGCAGGTGCCATCCGGGGTGGTGCGGGTACCCGACCCGGTCCAGGCCGCACCACTGACCGAGCCCCAGCGGCAACGCCTGGTCCAGGCCGAACGCGCCGCCGCCGTCACCGCCAACGACGTATTCAGCATCTGCTGGACCTCCGGCACCGAAGCCGCGCCCAAAGGCGTGCCGCGCAGCCACAACGAGTGGCTGGTGATTGCGCCCAGCATCATCGAGGCGGCCGGGCTGCAGGGCCACGCGCGGCTGCTCAACCCATTTCCCTTCGTGAATATGTCCGCCCTGTCCAGCGCGCTCGGGACCTGGCTGGTGCTGGGCGGCACGGTGGTCCAGCACCACCCGTTCAGCCTGCCGGTGTTCCTGCAGCAACTGCGCGACGAGCGTATCGACTACACGGTGGCGCCACCGGCCATCCTGAACATGCTGCTGCAAAACGAGGCTCTGTTGCAGGGCATCGACTTCAAGCGCCTGTCGCGCATTGGCTCGGGTTCGGCGCCGCTGTCCGAGTGGATGGTGCGCGGCTTCGCCGAAAAACACGGCGTGCAGATCGTCAATTATTTTGGCTCGAATGAAGGCGCGGCGCTGTCCGGCAGCGACATCGACATTCCCGACCCGGCGCTGCGTGCGCAGTTTTTTCCGCGTGCCGGCGTGGAGGGCTTCGAATGGAGCGTCTCCACCACCCGCAAAATAAAAACGCGCCTAGTCGATCTGGACAGCGGCGCCGACATCACCGAAGCCGGCAAGCCGGGCGAGTTGCGCTTCAGCGGGCCCACCGTGTTCAGCTGTTATTTCCGCGCGCCCGAGATAAGCCGGCGCGCCTACGATGAACAGGGTTTCTACAAAACCGGCGACCTGTTCGAGATCGCCGGCGACCGGCTTCAGTATTACCGTTACGTGGGCCGCTCCAAGGACCTGGTGATTCGCGGCGGAATGAATATTTCGAGCGAAGAAATCGAAGGCCTGCTGGCCGCCTGCCCGGGTGTACGCGAGGTGGCGGTGGTGGGTGTGCCGGACGCCATACTGGGCGAGAAATTATGTGCCTGCGTCGTGGCGGCGGAGGGCCGGCAAGTCGCGTTGAAAGACATCACCGACTACCTGCGCAATGAACGGCGCATAGCAGTCTACAAGTTGCCCGAGTACCTGTTGGCGCTGGCCGCGCTGCCGCGCAACCCGGTTGGCAAGATTCTCAAGCGCGAACTGCGTGAGCAGGCCAAAGCCGTGTGGACAACATGAAACCGGTCTTGTTGCTGATACCCGGCATGTTCAACACAAGCGACATCTGGCAGCCGGTGGCAGAGCGGTTGAAGGGGCATGCCGATGTGCGTGTAGCCGACGTGCTCACCCAGGATTCGATCACCGCGATGGCAGCGGATGCATGGCACCTGGTCGCGGACGTGCCAACCGGTACGTCGTTGGTCGTAGCCGGGTTTTCGATGGGTGGTTATGCGGCGATCGAACTGCTCGCCACGCATGGCGCTGAAATCGATGCGGTGGCTTTTGTCGACACATCCGCCAAGGTCGAGACGGCTGAATCCACTGTAGTGCGTCAGAAGACCATCGCCGCGCTGGAGCGCAACTTCTCTAGGACTGTCGAAGCGACGCTGCTGTTCAGCCTGCATCCTGACCACCACGCCAACGCGGAGCTCGTGGACGCCACGCGGCGCATGATGCACGCCGTGGGCGCAGAGGCCGCTATCCGGCAGATCCGCGCCCTTACCACACGGGCCGACCACCGGGCCATGCTTGCGCGGTTGCATATTCCGGTGCTGGTTGTATGCGGACGTGAAGACAAGGTAACTCCGCCCGATTTATCGCAAGATCTCGCCGCGCTGATCCCGGGCGCCCGGCTGGAATGGATTGAAAACGCCGGCCATCAGACGCCGGCCGAACAACCCGAAGCGCTGGCACAACTGCTGTTGTCGCTGATCGCCATGGTTGGCTCCGAATCGGTTCAGCCGGACCGATCTGGCGCCGCCCCAGCAATATTTACAACACAACAACGATGACGCTTCAATCGCGCAGCTACCCGTTTGCTTTGCGTCTGCCGATTTTCGCGGCCCCGATGTTCCTGATCTCCGGGCCCGATCTCGTTCTGGAGGCCTGCAAGGCCGGCATCATCGGCGCGTTTCCCACGCCGAATGCGCGACCGATTGAAATGCTGGATAGCTGGATGAAGCGGATCACCGAAGGCCTGGCGCGGGCGCGTGACGCGCAGCTTGCCAGCACCATCGGTCCGTGGTGCGCCAATTTGGTCACGCATTCGTCCAACACGCGGCTGGCCGAAGACCTGGCGCTGGTGGCCAAATACAAACCACCCGTGGTGGTGACCGCGCTCGGCAGCCCCAAGCCCGCCATTGAGGTGGTGCATGGATATGGCGGGCTGGTGTTTGCCGACGTCATCGGCATCGCCCTGGCGAAGAAGGCGGTCGCGGCCGGCGCCGACGGACTGGCCTGTGTGTCGGCCGGTGCCGGCGGGCATACCGGCTTTCTGTCGCCGTTCGCGTTTGTCAGCGCAGTGCGCGAATTTTTCGACGGCTACGTGATCGTGGGCGGCGGCA
>JANYBQ010000610.1 GCA_025360705.1 Betaproteobacteria bacterium
GTCCGCGCAGTAGAAAGATTCGCCGCCTCCTAACGTTTTTCGAGCGCGGCCGGTGGCCAGCTTTCCAGCTTCATGCCCAACGTCAAACCGCGTGAAGCCAGCACTTCCTTGATTTCGTTGAGCGATTTGCGACCCAGATTAGGCGTCTTGAGCAATTCGTTCTCGGTGCGCTGGATCAGGTCGCCGATGTAATAGATATTCTCGGCCTTGAGGCAGTTGGCGGAGCGAACTGTCAATTCAAGTTCGTCGACCGGACGCAGCAGAATCGGGTCGAATTGCGTATTGCCGCGCGGAGCCGGCGCATCGAATGCCGCCAGTTCGCTGCCTTCGAGTTGCGCGAACACCGCCAGCTGTTCTACCAGCACCTTGGCGGAGGCGCGAACCGCGTCTTCGGCCGAGATGGCCCCGTTGGTTTCGATTTCAACGACCAACTTGTCCAAGTCGGTACGCTGCTCGACGCGCGCACTTTCCACCGTATAACTCACGCGCTTGACGGGCGAAAATGACGCGTCAAGCACGATACGGCCAATCGACTTGGTCGGCTCGTCGCCATGTCGGCGCATCGTGCCCGGCACATAACCACGGCCTTTTTCGACCTTGATTTGCATGTCCAATTTGCCGCCGTGCGACAGGTTGGCGATCACATGTTCGGGGTTGATTACCTCGACATCGTGCGGCGTCTGGATGTCGGCCGCAGTAACGACGCCGTCGCCGTCCTTGCGCAAGCTCAGCGTAACTTCATCGCGGTTGTGCAACTTGAATACGACGCCCTTTAAGTTCAACAGAATGTTGACCACATCTTCCTGGACACCATCGATGGACGAATATTCGTGCAGGACGCCGGCGATCGTGACCTCGGTTGCCGCATACCCCGGCATCGACGACAACAAGACGCGGCGCAGTGCGTTGCCCAAGGTGTGACCATACCCACGCTCAAAGGGCTCCAGTGCCACTTTGGCCCGGTTCGTGCCAAGTTGTTCAACGTTGATTGCTTTGGGTTTCAGCAGATTTGTTTGCATGCAAGACTTCCTCTCAATACCCCCGACTCGTTACATCGGTAAGGCTGGTGAAGCACCTGAGCTACAGTGCCCCGCAGCTCAGGAACGATTTTCTATAACCGGCCGTTAACGCGAGTACAACTCGACGATCAGCGATTCATTGATGTCGGCGGCGAACTGGTCGCGGTCTGGGGTCTTCTTGAAGACGCCTTCGGCTTTGTCCAGGCTCACCTCGACCCAAGCCGGCATGCCGACCTGCTGGGCGAGTTGCAATGCTTCGACCACACGATTCTGCTTCTTCGACTTGTCGCGCACCGAGATCACGTCACCGGTCTTGACCTGATACGAAGGAATGTTCACGGACTGGCCGTTAACCGACATGGCCTTGTGCGAAACCAGCTGGCGCGCTTCGGCCCGGGTCGAACCGAAACCCATGCGGTACACGACGTTGTCCAGACGAGACTCCAGCAAGAACAGCAAATTGGCGCCGGTGTTGCCTTTGCGACGGTCCGCTTCTTCGAAATAACGACGGAACTGACGTTCAAGGACACCGTACATGCGCTTGACCTTTTGCTTCTCGCGCAGTTGCAGACCGTAGTCGGACGTTCGGGCGCCCGAGGTGCGGCCGTGCTGACCCGGCTTGGAGTCGAACTTGGCCTTGTCTCCGATCGCGCGGCGTGCGCTCTTGAGGAACAGGTCGGTGCCTTCACGGCGTGATAATTTGGCCTTGGGGCCGAGGTAACGTGCCACTTGAACTTCCTTTTATGTCATCTGCCGCAGCGGACTGCGGGAGCCATCAGCGTATAGCGGATGGCGGTGGGCTTGTTTGAAACGGAATGCGTTTGCATCCTTGCGAAGCGCAGCCTAGATCCGGCGACGCTTTTGTGGACGGCACCCATTGTGGGGAACCGGAGTTACATCCGCGATCATATTGATGCGAATACCGAGTGCTGCAAGAGCACGGACCGAAGATTCACGTCCCGGACCGGGACCCTTGATTTCCACGTCGAGGTTCTTGATGCCTTGTTCGACCGCTGCCCGGCCGGCAACTTCAGACGCCACCTGGGCCGCGAAAGGAGTCGACTTGCGCGAGCCCTTGAAACCCTGGCCACCCGAAGACGCCCAT
The DNA here is from genome assembly GCA_025360705.1 of Betaproteobacteria bacterium. GTDB lineage: Bacteria > Pseudomonadota > Gammaproteobacteria > Burkholderiales > Burkholderiaceae_C > CAISIP01. The sequence goes on from JANYBQ010000610.1 coordinate 2,125, forward strand.
GACAGCGCATTGCCTTGCCGATCGGTGATGGTGATGATGGTGTTGTTGAACGATGCATGAACGTGGGCTACGCCGTCCGCAACATTTTTGCGAACCTTTTTGCGCACACGTTGGGCGGCTGTATTGACGGGAGGTTTTGCCATGGTGGTCTTTGCCCTGATTATTTCTTGAGTGACGCAGCAGCCTTGCGCGGGCCTTTGCGGGTACGAGCATTGGTACGCGTGCGCTGACCGCGCATAGGCAGGCCGCGGCGATGACGAAAGCCACGGTAACAACCAATGTCCATCAAACGCTTGATGTTCATTGTCGTTTCGCGGCGCAAGTCACCCTCGATAGTGAATTGACCCACTTGCTCGCGAATTTTCTCCAGATCCGAGTCGGTCAAGTCCTTGACCTTCTTGGAATATGCAATGCCACAGGCTTCGCATATCTTGCGAGCGCGGGTGCGTCCGATCCCGAAGATGGCGGTAAGGCCAATTTCGGAATGCTGCTGCGGCGGAATATTGATGCCAGCGATACGTGCCATTTTCGTCCTCTAAAACTCTTGCTTAACCCTGGCGCTGCTTATGGCGCGGATCCGAACAGATCACGCGAACAACGCCCTTGCGCCGGATAATTTTGCAGTTGCGGCAAATTTTCTTTACCGAAGCCGATACTTTCATTTGCTACTCCTAAAACTCTTCTGCGAGCTACTTGGCTCTGAACACTATGCGCGCCCGACTCAGGTCGTATGGCGTCAACTCGACCGTTACCTTGTCACCTGGAAGAATGCGTATGTAGTGCATACGCATCTTTCCCGAAATATGCCCAAGAACCACATGCCCGTTTTCCAGCTTCACCCGGAAAGTGGCGTTGGGGAGGTTCTCCACCACCTCTCCCTGCATTTGAATTACATCGTCCTTTGACATATGCATCCACACTCTACGAAGATTTAAAGCTGGCCTTCTTCAAGAGTGATTCATATTGCTGGGACATCATGTAGTTCTGCACTTGGGACATGAAATCCATGGTAACCACCACGATGATCAACAGGGACGTGCCACCAAAATAGAACGGCACGTTGTATTTCAGGATCAGGAACTCAGGCAACAAACAGACAAAAGTGATGTAGATCGCGCCCGCCAATGTCAGGCGCAGCAGGATCCGGTCTATATATTTCGCGGTCTGGTCGCCTGGACGGATGCCGGGAATAAAGGCGCCGCTTTTCTTCAGGTTGTCCGCCGTTTCACGGCTGTTGAACACCAGCGCTGTATAGAAAAAGCAGAAAAACACGATCGCCGCCGCGTAAAACATGACGTAGATCGGCTGGCCGGGCGTCAGCGAACCCGCGATGTCCTTGAGCCAGCGCATCGACTCGCCGGTACTGAACCAGCCCACCACGGTGGCCGGCAAAAGAATGATGGACGACGCAAAAATGGGCGGGATCACGCCGGCCATATTGAGCTTCAAAGGTAAATGGGACG
>JANYBQ010000492.1 GCA_025360705.1 Betaproteobacteria bacterium
CGACCTGCTGCGTTTGATCCGTGCCCATGGCCTGGAAGAATCCACCGGTCGCGCGGTGCCTCCGCCAGCGGATGGGGCTGCCTGATGTTGAACGTACGCCATTGGTCGGTACGCCATGCACGCGGCCTGGAAATTTTCTACGCTGCCTTCGAACGCGTGTTCGTGGCCTTGCATCCTCTGTGGAAAAGCATCGGTTACCAGCGGCTGGAAAAACCCATGGCTGGAGTGGAAAAAGTAGTCAAGGGCTTGCTGTTCGACTGCCAGATGTGCGGCCAATGCGTTTTAAGCTCCACCGGCATGTCGTGTCCCATGAACTGCCCGAAAAATTTGCGCAACGGCCCGTGCGGCGGTGTCCGCGCCAACGGCAACTGCGAAGTCAAACCGGACATGAAATGTGTCTGGGTCGAAGCCTTCGCAGGCAGCCAGCGTATGCGCGCCGGCAAGGAAGCCATCAAGGTGGTGCAATTCGCCGTGGACCGCCGGTTGCAGGGCCATTCGTCATGGCTCAAGGTGGCGCGCGACAAGGCCGCTGAAAACGTGATGGGGACCGAGTGAAGTTCGAAGACGAACCGGTTCCCGGTTACCCGCTGCCGATTCTGCCAGGCCACACCTCGCCCGGACGGCTGGAGCGTGTATTGCGCAGCGGTGTGTTCGCGGTGACGTCCGAACTGGATCCACCCGATTCGGCCGATCCGGAAGATGTCTACCGCCGTGCACGGGTGTTCGATGGTTATGTGGATGCCATCAACGCCACCGATGGCAGCGGCGCCAACTGCCATATGTCCAGCCTGGCGGTATGTGCCTTGCTGACACGCGTGGGTTACGCACCGGTAATGCAAATATCCTGCCGCGACAAGAACCGCATTGCGATCCAGGGCGACATCCTGGGCGGCGCGGCCATGGGTGTGGCCAACATCCTGTGCCTGACCGGTGACGGCGTTCAGGCCGGCGACCATCCGCAGGCCAAGCCGGTGTTCGACCTGGACTGCATGTCGCTGCTGGAAATCGGCCGCACCTTGCGCGACGAGCACAAGTTCCAGAGCGGCCGCAAGCTGTCGTTTGCGCCGCGCGTTTTTTTAGGCGCTGCCGCCAACCCGTTCGGATTGCCGTTCGAATGGCGCGCCGAACGGCTGGCGAAAAAGGTGGCTGCGGGTGCCCAGTTCGTTCAGACCCAGTATTGCTACGATGTGCCGCGCCTGCGTATGTTCATGGCGCGCATCGAGGAGCTGGGTCTGCTGGACCAGGTCTTTATCCTGGCAGGCGTAGGCCCGCTACGCTCAGCCAAGGCGGCCGAGTGGATGCGCACCAACGTACCGGGTATCCATATTCCGGACAACGTGATCCGGCGTATGGCGGGGGCGGAAAAACCGGCGCTGGAAGGCCGCCAGGTGTGTATCGACCTGCTCCAGGAAATCCGCGAGATCAAGGGCATTTCAGGCGTACACGTGATGGCGTTCCGGCAGGAAGAGAGCGTGGCCGAGATCATCCAGAAGTCCGGCGTGCTGAACGGGCGTGTGCCCTGGTATCCGGGCCGCGACAAAGGCTCACAAACAGAAAACCAGGCAATCAAGGAATTAGCGTGACAGACACCATCATCAGCTCCGCCACCCGGGAGGTCGTGATCGGCTTCAACCGGCCCTTCGTCATCATCGGCGAACGTATCAACCCGACCGGCAGGAAAATCATGGCAGCGGAAATGCTGGCCGACGACTACAGCCGGGTCATCGCAGACGCGCTGGCGCAGGTTGAGGCGGGCGCGCACATGCTGGACATCAACGCCGGCATTCCGCTGGCGGACGAGCCTGGAATGCTGGCCAAGGCGATCCAGCTGGTGCAAGCCGTGACCGACGTGCCGATCTCGATCGACTCATCCATCGTCGCGGCGCTCGAAGCGGGGCTGGCGGTCTACAAGGGCAAACCGCTCGTCAACTCGGTTACGGGCGAAGAAGACCGGCTCGAGACGGTGCTGCCGCTGGTCAAGAAATACGGCGCTGCGGTGGTGGCGATTTCCAACGACGAGACCGGTATTTCGCAAGACCCGAACGTGCGTTTCGCGGTCGCCAGGAAGATCGTCCAGCGCGCCGCCGACTACGGCATTCCGGCGTGCGACATCGTGGTCGATCCGCTGGTGATGCCGATCGGCGCGATCAACCAGGCCGGTGTGCAGGTAATGGCGCTGGTGCATCGTCTGCGTACCGAACTCAAAGTCAACACGACTTGTGGCGCATCCAACGTGAGCTTCGGACTGCCCGAGCGCAACGGCATCAACGCCGGTTTTCTGACCATGGCGATTGCCTCCGGCATGACCTCGGCCATCACCAATCCGCTGCACGCCGAAGTGGTGCGGGCGTGTATGGCGGCCGATGTAATGATGGGCCACGACCCTGACTGCGCACGCTGGATCCGCAAGTTCCGCGAAGTGCCCACCATGGGTGCGGACGGTGAAATGGGCCGAGGCCGGCGCGAGATCGGCAAACGCCGCAGAACATGATGCCCCCACGCTTGTCACTGCGTGTACTGCGCTGTCCCCCGAGGGGGCCGTTTTTTCCTTGGGAGCGGCCCGGCGGAAAAATGTCACTCTCCCACTTGTCATGAATACCAAAGAAGCACTGGTTGTATTTACCCCGTCG
>JANYBQ010000522.1 GCA_025360705.1 Betaproteobacteria bacterium
TGTATCAATGGTATTGCGTTCATCTGGATTATTGTCAGGTACCGTGGTATGTCGGCGCCAATTAGATATCGATCAGCACGGGTAGATGCTTTTTAAATCGGCAACTGTAATAAGTGTAGTCAATAACTGATTTTTGGCGTCCTTCCTGTTCATCGTTTGCGCCGAGAGAAGGCGCGGGAAAGGAACGGAGGGCGTAGCCCGAAGCGGATTCCCCCTGCTCGCGGCGACTTGCACAAGGAAGGCGGCGCCTTGGGAAGCCATACCTGCCGCCACCAATATGATCATCCAACCCGTAACAGAGAACAGCGGCCGGCTCGGAATTTTCATCAAGCCCAAGTAAAGAGCTGCGCCACAAACGGCACCGCCAGCCAATATTTGCGCGTGCGAATCGGTACCAAGGCCGATCCCGCGTATGGGGCGGCCGTGGCGCGCAAGCTTGGGGCGTGGGGAGCAAAGGATCGCGAAGAGGCGAAAGTGCTGACGGTCGCCAAGGAGGCTTGAGCGCGCGCCTTGCCTGTGGATCAATCGTCGGCTGGGCAGGGCCAGGAAGCCGGCGCCTTGAGGCCCTTGGGCAGCTTGGTCTGGGTGTTGCCGCAGGCGGTGTCCAGTTGCGACTGCACCATGCCTGCGACGCTGGACAGATCGACCCCTTCGATGCGTGTCAGAAACATGCGAGCCTGGGTAAATCGGGCGTCGCCCAACTTGGCTTTAACCAGGTTGGTGCGACCCAGGTCCGCTCCGGTCAGATTGGCACCGGTCAATGTGGCGCCTCCCAGCGTAGAGCGCTGGAGCTCGGCCTTTTCCAGCTTCGCGCCCGACAGATTGGCCCCGCTGAAGTTGGATCGCATCAATTCGGCCTTGGTCAAATCCGCACCTGCCAACTTGGCCCCGGTGAAATTGGTACGGTAGGCAATCAGCCGGACCAGCTTGGCCCGCTCCAGGTTAGCCTCGCTGAACCGGGCGCGGTCGACACTTGCGCGGGACAGGTCCGCACCCGACAGGTTGGCTTGGGCCAGATCGGTACCATCCATCTCGGCACCGTCCAGATGAGCCCCTTGCAATTCGGCCTTGCGCAAGATCAGGCGCTGCTTGTCACACCCCTTCCAATCCACTCCGGCCGCGGGCGCATCGCTACACGCGGCGTAGGCGCAACTTTGCATAAGGCAAAACGCGAGCAGCAAGGCAGTCGATAACGAGCGTCGGGTGGACGCCGCGGACAGGAGTTTCAGAGGGCGCATCCGAACCATCTTACCCGCGAGCCGGATAACCATGGCGGGCGGCGGCGGCCGCATAGGCTTTCGGTTGCCGTCATGGCGGCGCTTGCTTGTTACGACCGCATGCGATGCGATCCAGTACGGCCTGCAGCTCCGGCGCCTCTACCAGCGCAATCTGGAAAGTCTGCTCAAGCACGGTGCGTAGTTCGGCGCCGCTCCCGATAACACGCCGCTCGGTGTTGCCATCCAGCTGATGGACCGTAAGCTCGTTGTCGCGCAGTGCATAACGGCAGTCCGACGCCACCGGCTCGCAACACATGGCCGAACAACAGATTCTGTTCGAAGCAATAACCGCCGCGGCCAACGAGCACCAGTTTGTGCTGCAGCGAAGCGCAGTCCAGCAATACCGGCCAGCCCGCCAGCGGGTTCAGGTTCTCGAACGGGATGGCCTGCGGATGCAGGACATGCAGCTTGCGCAAGGTGTCGAGCGTCGCCGTGCGCGCTCCGGCATAACCGATGCGCTGGAAGTACGCATCGAGATCGATCGCACCATCAGCTTGCATTGGGTGGCTCCGTACCGACCGAAAGTCGCATGAAGGCGCCGTCTAAAGGGCGCGCGAATGGTTGATCTCGTGCGCCGCCAACGCCAGGTTGGCGAGTTTTTTCCTGGCGCTTGCGCGCGTCAGTTCCAGCATGCCGCAGTCCGGCGCCAGAATTAACTGCTCCTTGGGTATGTAGCGCAGCGCCTCGTTGGCGCGCGCCACCAGGGATTCAACGCTTTCGACTTCGTTCTCACCGACATCGAGCACGCCCAGCATGATGGTTTTCTTGCCGATGGCGCCGAGTATCGAAACGTCCAGATTACACGCAGCCCCTTCGATGGACACGATATCCAGCCTGGACTTGGACAGCCAGGTCAGGATATCGCGGTAGTAGTCCTGATTCGCCTTGTAGCTGATGCCTTTTCGCTCAAGCGGTTTGTTGGGATAGCCGCAGCAAACATGGACCACAAAAGTCGCCTGGTCCTCCAGCCCCGCAAAACAACGCTCGAGTGCCTGCAGGCCCCATTCTTGCGCCGCCGCCGGATAACGCAGCAACACCGGATCGTCGAACTGGATGACCCGGCATCCGGCCTCTATGAGTGCGGCGACTTCGTGGTGAATCGCGTCGGCGTAGTCAAAAGCCAGTTGTTTTCGATCGCCTTGGTAATACTCATCGGCGACACAGTCGGCAACGGTGCTGGGGCCGGGCAGGGATATTTTGGCAATGCCCTGGGCGTGCTGCTGCGTGAACAGAAATTCGTCCAGCACCAAAGGCTCCCGGTACTTTATCTTGCCGATCACACGCGGGGCGTCCTGGCGCGTGGTTCCGCCGCGCATCGAGATCGATTTCAACTCGATGGCATCGATGCCATCGAGTTTGTTGATGATGTGCAGCACATAGTGGCCGCGTCTTTCTTCGCCATCGGTGACGATGTCGATGCCGGCCCGGTTTTGATCCTCAATGGCCCCAAGGGCCGCCTTGTCCAGCAATCGCGTGAACAGACCGACTCCCAATTCCTTTTTGCGCAGGTCGAACGAAAAACCAAAGCTGTCGAGTAAGGAGCGTCCGTTTTTTGGATAGATATAACGCGGCTTTGGGTAACTGCCCACAATGGCCGTCAGAACTTGGGTTTGCGATCGTTTTGCCATAAGGAGATGTTTGTGATGCGGGGTCAAGCCGCGATCCGCGCATCGATGCGCCGGCCGCTGGCCTTGTCGAACAGCAGCGCGCTGGCCGGTGTAAAGCTCAAGGGTACGTTGTCGCCTTCACCGTGGCAAGGCAGGGCTCCGGCCTCCAGAAAACGAATCTCCCCGAGCGGGCTGTCAGCCGTGTACATCACTTCGCGGCCCATGGGTTCGACGGCGGCGATACGCGCGAGCATCGGCTTGGCGTCCGCGCTCCCGTCCACCCGCAGGCTCTCGGGCCGAAGGCCCAACACCACCGCACCCCGCGCCGCTTGCGTCAATGCGAGTTGCGTCTGATTGACAGTCAGCATATGGCCCTCGGCCTGTCCCTCGAACAGGTTGATCGGCGGCGCGCCGATAAAGCTGGCTACGAACAAGGTGTCGGGACGCTCATAGAGGTCTTCGGCCGCGCCGGCCTGCTCGACGCGGCCACCATTCATGACCACCACGCGGTCGGCCATGGTGGTGGCCTCGATCTGGTCGTGGGTAACCAGGACGGTTGTCACGCCCAGCTCGCGCTGGATGCAGCGGATTTCGGTGCGCATGGTCAGACGCAAGCCCGCGTCGAGATTCGACAGGGGTTCGTCGAGCAGCAGCAAGTGCGGACGCTTGACCAGCGCGCGCGCCAGCGCCACGCGTTGTTGCTGGCCGCCCGAAAGCTGACCCGGCCGGCGCTCCAGCAGGGTTTCGATACGCACCAGCGCGGCGGTTTCCCGCGCCCGGCGCTCTGCCTCGCCGCGTTCGACCGCCTTGAAGCGCAACGGGAACATGACGTTGTCCAGCACCGTCATGTTGGGGTAAAGCGCATACGACTGGAACACGATACCGACGTTGCGACCGCGCGCTTCCACGTCGTTGACGCGGGCTCCGTCAAACATGATGTCGCCGCTGGACGGTTGGTAGATGCCCGCCAGCATCATCAGCGTGGTCGATTTGCCGCAGCCCGAGGGTCCCAGCACGGCCACGAAAGCGCCGTCCTCGATGGCCAGGTCGATGCCGGCGACCGCCGTCGCCCCACCCCACTCCTTGCGCAAGTTTTTGAGTTCGATACGGGCCATGGTTTAACCTCGATTCATCCCTTGATGCCGCCGATGGTCATCTGCGTCAGATACTTCTGGCAGAAAACGTAGAGAAGAAAACTGGGCAGGACGTAGAACACCGCGACCGCGGCAACAATGCCGTAGTCGACGCCCATCACATCGTCGGAAACCCAGAACAAGTACAGGCTCATGACCCAGTTGGTGTTTTCGATCAGGAAGGTCCGCACGAAGATGTATTCTTCCCAGGCGCGGATGAACGCGAACACCGCAACCGCGATCAGCCCGAAGCGCACCTGCGGCAACACCACCAGTAAAAACGCCTGACGCCGGGTCGCGCCGTCGGTCATGGCGCTCATCTCAATGTCCCACGGTACGCCGTCGAAAAAGCCCTTCATCACGAACACATAAAACGGAAGCTCGATGGCGGCCAGCACCAGCATGACGCCGATGATGGTGTCGAGCAGGCCGATCCAGTGCAGCATCAGGAAGATCGGGATGATCAGTGTCATCGCCGGGAAGGCGTGTAACACCAACAGGCCTTGCAGGAACGCATCGCGCCCTCGAAACGCGAAACGCGATATGTAGTAACCCGCCAGCGACGCCACGGTGAGAATGATCACGGTCTGCGACACGGCCAGCACCAGTGAATTGAAAAACGCGGTCCAGACCGACGGAAATTGCGCGCCCGACGTCGCCTTGGAACGGATTTCCTCGACGAAATTGGCACGTGTCAGGAAGCGGAAGTTGTCAAGATGCAGCCGGTCGCCGATCAGCGCCGCCAGCAGACCCGCGGTGATCGCCACCAACACCAGGCCAGCCACGAGCCGTAGTCTGGGCGCGGAAACCCACAGGTGAACGCCGCTGTAGATTAGGACGGCGGGTACGATCACCGCGCAGGCCGTCCACAACACATAGCTGGCAACGCCACCGGTGCGGGCGGTGAAGGCAATCACGACCATCCAGAAATACGGCAACATGATCGGCACCGACACCAGAACGAGGAAAGCGAGCAGCGCCGCCTGTCCGCTGAAGCGTGTACGCCAGGCGCGCCGGGCCAGCGCCGGCCAATCGGTTTGCACGGCGTGGCCTGGAACAGTTGTTGGGTGGATGGCCGCCATCAATGCACCTCGATTCGCGGGGGTTGCAGCAGTTTGCGCATGTCCATCAGGCGCCACAAGGCCAGCGCAATCACCACACCGATCACCACCAGGATCAGCGAGAGGGCTGCTCCATACGCGTATTCGCCACTCTCGAACGCACGCCGGTAGGCATATAGCGAGAACACGGTGGTGTCGTAGAACGGACCGCCACCGGTGATCAGCAGGATGTACTCGAAGCTCACCAGCAGTGACAGCGTTTGGTGGATCGTCATGTAGGAAATCGGCCAACGCAGGGCCGGCAAGGTAATGTGGCGCACGATGGCGAGTGCTCCGGCGCCATCCACCCTGGCCGCGTGGAACAGGTGCTCGGGAATGGAGCGGATGGCCGACGTGAAGATCAACATGCCGAGCGAGGCGCCGATAAATCCATTGGCCAGAATGATCACCAGCAACGGGTGGTCGTTGCGCAAGTCGATTGGTGGCATGCCGAACGCATGGGTCACGATCTGGTTCAGCAAGCCGCGCTCGTTCGGGTCCACCACCCACAACCACAGCAGTGCGTACACCACGGACGGGCTCATGCGGGGCAACAACCATACCGCGCGGAAAAACGCGCCCATTCGCGCCGGAACCGCCGTTGTCATAAGCGCCAGCAAAAGCGCGAAGGTGACATTGAAAACGCCCAGCGTCACCAACACGAACGCGAAGGTAACGGCCAGCGCGCCGAGCAGCCGCGTGTCGCGGCTGAACATGCGCTCGAAGTTCTCGAAAGTAAACCTGGTGGCTGTCAGCGTGCGGCCCATGTCGGTAAACGCAAGCACCAGGTCGATCACGATCGGTGCAACGAAGAAGACCAGCAGCAACACCAGCGCCGGCCCGAGGAACAAGGCGAAGTTGGCGCGCTGCCGTTGAAGCTGGGCGCGTGCGAAATCGGGCATGGCGAAGCGCTGATTTCAGTTGCGGATGACCACGTCCTTGCCGAGTTCGTTGGCCAGCTCCTCGGCAACGAAGTCCGCCGCCGCCTGGGCCGTCAAGCGGCCGGTCTCGACGCCCTGGATGCCCTTGAAAATGATCGCGTTGTACTGGCCGATCTTTGGGTGGTTGGGCATGAAGCTGGCGTATTTAAGCATCGGCGTCGCGGCCACCAGCGCCCATCCTTTGTCAACCACCTCCGGCATGGACTGCTCGCCATAATTGATCGGAGTGTGGTTGGTCGACACCGCGTGGCGCATGTTGGGAAGTGGCTGGCTGGCAAGCGCCACCAGATAGGCGGCCAGGTCCTTGTTCTTCGACTTGGCGGACACGGCGTAGGCAATCGGGTGCGACAGATTGGAGGGTTTTCCACCCTTCTTGCCCGACGGCCCGTTGAGCCATGTAATCTTGTGCTGGTAGTCGTCCTTGCCTTTCAGGTTCCACACTTTCATCTGGTCGGTGACGCGCCATACACCGTGGAAAAACACCAGCGCCTGCTCGCCGGCAAAGGACGCCTGCTCAATGGCGTCCCACGACATGGCGGTGTTGGCCGCGGAAAATGCTTTCTTGTCGGTGCAATATTTAACCCAGGTATAGAAGTCCTTGAGCCCCACCTTCGATGCCTGCAACTTGGCATCCGCCTTGTCGTAGGGAATCAGGCCGAAGCCCTCCATCATCATCTGGAAATCGGGTCCGGCATTGGGCCGGTGGAGAATGCCGAACTTGACGACACCTTTCTGGACCGCCTGGCCAGCCAGGTCGCACAGATCGTAGGCCGTGAATTCGCCGGCATCCACCTTGGCCGGCAGCGCGGCAATTTCCTTTTCGGTTTTGCCCATCTTGCGCAGCTTGTCGTTGTTAAGGAAAAACATGCGCACCTCGGAATCCTGCGGCACGCCGTAACGCGCACCCTTGTAACTCACAGCCTGCCACAGCGGCCCGATGATGTCGCCGTACAGTTCCGGGTTCTTGCCGATGTGGTCCTCCAGATTCATGGCGTAGCCCGCATCGGCGAAGGCACCGGTCCATTCGTGCGCCAATACAAAGATGTCCGGGCCTTTGTCGACCGCGAAGGCCTTCAGCAGGTCGAGTGCGTCTTCGTCATAACCCTTGGCATTGGTTTCGTTGAGCTCGATCTTGACGCGTTTGTCGCTGCCCGCGGCCGCCAGCATCTTGTTGAGCGTGTCGCCCGCGCTGACCAGATTGCCGGCGCGCAGGGGGCCGGAGCGGTCGGCGCGCGACCATACCTTGACGACGACGTCTTCGGCCAGGGCCGAGGTCGTGACAACGCACAACAGCGCACTGGCAGCCGTGGCAACGAGAGTGTTTTTCCAGTTCATGACGATGTCTCCTTATGTGCGCGGCGAGGGGCCACGCTGTTGCTAAACCCGGGCGCTATTCAAGCGCCACCAGTCGTTCCGCGCCCCGTCCGGTGGCCGCCATGTCAACGATCTCTCTCAACAATGCGGGTTCGTTGGTACAGATGGCGTCTGGTCCTAGCGCCACCAAAGCGCGCAATTCGCCGGCCCGCTCCTCATGCCAAAGCGTGACGGCGAGACCGGCGCCGTGCAGAAAACCGATCGCCGCCGTGTCGAGCAGTCGATGGGGATGGGGCGACCGGGACTCCCAGCATGGATGCACGCCGTCGGCATGGTAAGCGAACGCGAGACGAACCATGTCCTGCGCCACCAGCACGCTGCCCAGCATCAGCGACGTCTTGACTGCGCGGGTTCGCACCTTCATCGCGGCCAGCGCGGGCCCATGGAAACTGCCCACCACGATCCGCTCGGACCAAGGGCTCGCGGCGGCCATTGCACCGACCGACATCGCGATATCCGGGTCCTTGATCTCGACCAGCAGCCCGATATTTGCCCGCGGCGCCCAGGCCAGCAGTTCGGCCAGGCGTACCAGGCCGGGCTCCAGCGCTTCGATCTCCGCGACGCTGCACTCCGCAATCAGCCGGTTCCCGATCCGCAGGTCGTGCCGGATGACCAATACACCGTCCCGCGTGCCTTGCACGTCGCATTCGATGACATCCGCGCCCTTGGCAACCGCGGCCTCGAAAGCTGCCCAGCTGTTTTCCGGGTATGCGGCGCTGCTGCCTCGATGCGCGATGACCTGGGGCTTGATCACGTCAATCCTTCCGGGCCGGTCAGCCCACGCACGGTCTTGCGCTCTATCAGACTTGCGGGCAACGTGAATACGGAGCGCGGGGACTCCGGCGTCTCAGCGCGCCGTCGAATAATCCGCATCACCTGATCGGTCAGGATCTGTACCGGTTGCCTGAACGTCGTGAGCTGGTAGGCGTTCCAGGAGGCTTGGGGAATATCGTCGAAACCGATCACCGACAGATCGTCGGGAACGCGCCGGCCACGGTCCAAACGGGCGGCATCCAGAAAGCCCAGGGCCATCAGGTCGGTGACGCAAAACGCACCGTCGATCTTGTCTTTGTCGAGCATCCCCAGCGCGGCCGCGCGCCCGGTCGAATAGTCGGTGGGACCTTCTTGCCACACGCGGACCGGCACGCCCGCCTCGGCCGCCTGGCTGCGAAACGCTTCCATACGTCCAAGCAGACTCGCGGTGCGCGCGCCGCTCGACACTACGGCCAGCCGGCGACAGCCGGCGGCCAGCAGCCGCTCGGCGGCCACGCGGCCGCCGCCCGCATGATCGGTGACGACGGTGTCAACGGCAAACCCCGGCATCAGCTTGTTGACCAGGATAACCGGCACACCGCTGCCAATACATTCCTTGACGACACGCGACGGTGGCGAGCCATTCATGACCACGATCGCACTGACGCGATACTCAAGCACGCGTTCTATCAGCGCGCCCATGTGACGCTCGGCGTTCGCCGCATTTAGCAACATGCATTGAAACCCGTCCTCGAGCAGCGCAATGGACAAGGCCGACAGGCATTCGGCATGGAACGGCTGGTGGAGGTCGGTTCCGACCAAGCCGACGATATTGGACTTCGCATGGATCAGGCTGCGCGCGAGACGGTTGACGCGATAACCCAGTTGCCCCGCCGCCTCCAGCACGCGTTCGCGGACCTCGCTCGAAACGCTGGCGCCGGGCGTAAAAGTGCGCGAAACGGCCGAGCGCGAAACGCCGGCATGCTGCGCAATGTCGGCGGCAGTAACGAACGAACCGCGAGAACTCTCCTGCCCCATCAACCGCCCTCCCAATCTGGAATCGCACACGTGTGCAAGCCAGTGTAATACGAATTGCACACGTGTGCAACACAAAGCGGCCGCGCCCATAAGAAAAGAGCGCAGTCCCTTCGTCAACCGCATCCGTACCAGCGCCGGAGCCACGGTGGGGCAGGTTCGCACTGATAATCCGGCTACGGCCTGAAGCGCGCACACGGTCTCGCTGGCACTTTTTTTTGCGGGCCTTGCGATCTTCAGCCCATGGCCTTTCTTCACCTTCCTGGGGACCACTTTCATCCATGCTCAAACGTTTCTTTTCCCGGCTCGCACCGCTGATGGTCCTGGCGTCGGCCTGCGGTTTTTCCCAGGCCCAGAACACCCCCATCAAGTTCCAGCTTGACTGGCGCTTCGAAGGCAACACCGCGCTGTTCCTTGCGCCCGCGGCAAAAGGTTACTTCAAGGACGCGAAACTTGACGTGACGATCGACGCCGGCAACGGGTCGGGCGGTGCGGTGACACGTGTCGCCTCCGGCACCTACGACATGGGTTTCGCGGATCTGGCGGCCGTGATGGAATTCCACGCCAACAACCCGGACGCGCCCAACAAGCCGGTGGCCGTGATGATGGTCTACAACAATACGCCGGCATCGGTGATGGCGCTCAGGAAGTCTGGCATCAGGACTCCCGCCGACCTGAACGGCAAGAAACTTGGCGCACCGGTGTTCGACGCCGGCCGGCGCGCTTTCCCGATTTTCCAGAAGGCCAACAATATCGCCTCGGTGCAATGGACCGCGATGGACCCGGCGCTGCGTGAAACCATGCTGGCGCGCGGCGACGTGGACGCCATCACGGGCTTTACCTTTACCTCGCTGCTGAATCTGGAAGCGCGCGGCGTAAGCGCCGCCGACGTGGTGGTGCTGCCCTACCCCGACTATGGCGTCAAGCTGTATGGCAACGCCATCATCGTGTCACCCAGGTTCATAAAAGAAAACCCGGCCGCAGTGAAAGCTTTCCTGCAGGCCTTTACCAGGGGCGTGCGCGATGTGATCGCCAAGCCGGATGCCGCCATCGAATATGTGAAAGCACGCGACGGCATCATCAATGTGGAGATGGAACAACGACGGCTGCGTATGGTGCTCGGCCAGGTGGTCAACAGCCCGGATGCGCGGGCGGAAGGTTTTGGCCAGGTCAAGGGTCCACGGTTGGCGCTGATGGCAAGCCAGGTCTCCGACGCGTTCGGCACCAAGACACGCGTTAGCCCGGACGCGGTATGGAACGGCTCATTTCTGCCCAGCGCGGCGGAACTCAATATCCTGCCGGGCAAGAAATAAACGTGGCGCCTGCCGGTTTGCCGAGCCCGGACCGGATGGCGCTGGACGTGCCGCCCGAAGTACCGCCCGAAGTGCCGTTTGTAGTTTTCCAGGACGTCTGGCTGGCGTACAACAACCGATTGCCGCGCGAGAACAGCTTCGCGGTTGAGGCCATCAATCTGCAGGTTCGCAAAGGTCAGTTCGTTGCGATAGTGGGACCATCGGGCTGCGGCAAGTCGACCTTCATGAAACTCACGACCGGTCTGCGCATGCCGTCCAAAGGTCGCATTCTGATCGACGGACAGCCGGTCACCGGGCCACTCAAAATATCCGGTATGGCGTTTCAGGCGCCGTCCCTGCTGCCTTGGCGTACGACGCTGAATAACGTGCTGTTGCCACTGGAAATCGTCGAGCCGTACCGCAGCAACTTCAAGGCCCGGCGCAAAGAATACGAAAGCCGTGCACGCGGCCTGCTGCACAAGGTCGGCCTGGCCGGTTACGAAGACAAGTTTCCATGGCAACTGTCAGGTGGCATGCAGCAGCGGGTAAGCATCTGCCGCGCGCTGATTCATGAACCAAAAATGTTGCTGCTGGACGAGCCGTTCGGCGCGCTGGATGCGTTTACGCGCGAAGAGTTGTGGTGCGTCCTGCGCGACCTTTGGCTGGAGCAGCGGTTCAACGTGATCCTGGTCACGCACGACCTGCGCGAATCGGTTTATCTGGCCGACACGGTGTATGTGATGAGCAAAAGCCCGGGGCGCTTCATCGTCCGCAAAGAAGTCGACCTACCGCCGATGCGCGACCTGGAAATCACCTACAGCAAGGAGTTCATCGACATCGTGCACGAGCTGCGCGGCCATATCGGCGCCCTGCGTCAACCCAAGCTTGTTGCTGCGCCGCAAGGGGTGACATCAAGCGAGCCGCCGCAATGAGCAACAAGACGCTGGAGCGCTGGTCACCATTGCTGCTGCTGGCCGCGCTCATCGTGGTGTGGCAGCTCGCCTGTACTCTACTGGCGGTGCCCGAATTTATCTTCCCGAGTCCAATCAAGATTGCACAGGCGCTGGCTGAATTCACCGGGCCTATTGCCATCGCCGCGTGGCAAACCTTCTGGGTCACCATGGTGGGTTTTGCTTTGTCCATCGTGGTGGGTGTGGTGCTGGGTTTTCTGGTCGGGTCCACGCGTCTGGCGCACGCGGCCGTGTTTCCGCTGCTAGTGGCATTTAACGCGGTGCCCAAGGCCGCCATCGTGCCGATTCTGGTGGTGTGGTTTGGCATCGGCCTGGGGCCTGGCATCCTGACCGCGTTCCTGATTTCGTTTTTCCCGATCACGGTCAACATGGCCACCGGCCTGGCCACGCTGGAGCCGGAACTGGAAGACGTGCTGCGTGTGCTGGGCGCCAAGCGGCGCGACGTGTTGCTCAAGGTCGGCCTGCCGCGCTCGCTGCCCTACTTTTACGCATCGCTCAAGGTGTCCATCACGCTGGCCTTTGTCGGCACCGTGCTGGCCGAGATGACGGCCGGCGACTCGGGCATAGGCTACCTGATGCAAAGCGCCGGCTCGCAGCAGCGCCTGGCACTGGCCTTTGCCGGGCTGGTGGTGATCGGCGTCATGGCGATGGCGATGTATGAGCTGTTCAGCTATGTAGAGCACCACACCACCGGCTGGGCGCATCGCGGGTCGCAGAACGAGTGAGGCCATGAATCTTTCCAGTGCGCGGACCGATCCGGCAGCGGCATTTTTGTAGCTCAATGGCCTGGAAAGCATCACTTCAAATCGACTACAGCCTGCAAGCCGGCCGTACGGTGGCACGTTACCTGCACAACGGGCCGCTGCGTATCCTGCAAAGCCTGTACCCGGAAGGCGATGCGATCTGCCACAACGTGCTGGTGCATCCGCCCGGTGGGCTGGTGGGTGGCGACACATTGGACATCGCGCTTACCGCGGCGAGCGGTACACACGCGCTGGTGACGACACCGGGCGCAACGCGCTTTTACAAGTCACTTGGAGACACCGCACTGCAAAACACCCGAATCCGGCTTGAGAGCGGCGCGCGCCTGGAGTGGCTGCCGCTGGAGGCGATCTGCTACACCGGTTGCCTGGCCGAGAACCGGCTGCAGCTCGACCTTGCACCCGGAGCCGAATTGCTGGGCTGGGATGTCACCGCGCTCGGTCTTCCCACAGCCGGCCAGCCATTCGAGCGCGGCAGTTTTCGCCAGCACATCGAGATGCCAGGTATCTGGCTGGAACGCGGTCGTATCGACGCCAGCGACCAACGGCTGCTGACCAGCCCGCTTGGGCTGGCCGGCAATCAATGCCTGGCGTCGATCTTCTTTTGCACCGGCAGCGCGCTGGAACGCAAGCGGCGGGGCCAGGCCCTGGACTGCGCGCGCCAGGTACTGGACGAACATGCGTTGCGCAATACAGCGGGCGCCACCAGCCCTAACGACCATGTAGTTGTAGTGCGCGTGCTGGCACCGCTGGTGGAACCGGCGATGCATCTGCTGCGAGAGGTGTGGGCGACCTGGCGGCGGGAGCTGTGGCGGGTCCAGCATGAATCGCCGAGGATTTGGGCGACGTAGAAATACCTGTGATGCTTCGTGGCGGCTGTCGCGCCTGGCTGGCTAAGGCCTTCGCGCCAGCGCTTCACGGGATCAGGCCGGCGGACGTGGTGGAAGCGCAACCGACTTTCCCTGCGAATGTGGTGGACGAGTGCCGCCCTGCCTCAGATCGCCACCATCTGCCGCACACCCTTCTCCCGCATCTCGGTGCCCAGCCCGCGTGCGATGAACTGGCCGCGCTGCATCACCAGGTAGTCGTCGGCCAGCTCTTCGGCGAAATCGTAGTACTGCTCGACCAGCAGAATCGCCATCGTGCCACGGGCCGCCAACATGCGGATCACGCGACCTATGTCCTTGATGATGCTGGGCTGTATGCCCTCGGTCGGTTCGTCCAGGATCAGCAACTTGGGACGTGCGGTCAATGCGCGCGCAATCGCGAGTTGCTGCTGCTGCCCGCCCGACAGATCCCCGCCGCGGCGGCCCAGCATCTGCTTGAGCACCGGGAACAACTCGTACAACTCCGGGTCGATGGGTGTGCTGGCGCTTTTGGTGGCCAGGCCCATGCGCAGGTTTTCTTCCACCGTCAGGCGGGCGAATATTTCGCGGCCCTGTGGTACATAACCAATACCGGCACGGGCACGCGCGAACGGCGTTGTTCCCTGTAGCGGCTTGCCATCAAACTCGATGGTGCCGGTGCGTATGGGCACCAGGCCCATCAGCGATTTCAACAACGTCGTCTTGCCGACACCATTGCGTCCCAGCAACACCGTAATCTTACCTAGCTGGGCCTGAAGGCTGACGCCGCGCAGGATGTGCGAGCCGCTGTAGTACTGGTTGACGTCCTTTACGTTCAGGATCGATTGCGCCACGTCAGATTTCCCTGGCGCCAGGCGCCTTCTCTACAGATGGAGCGTGCACCCATGCACAGGACGTGGCCGCCGCGGAACCGGCTTTGCCGGACCGCTGGCGGCACCCCCTTGAGGGTGGGAGGGGGCTACACGCAGTGAGCCCCAACGGGGGTGTACCTTTATCTCCCAAGGTACACCTCGATCACGCGCTCGTCGGCCTGCACCTGGTCCAACGTGCCCTGGGCCAGCACCGCGCCATCGCACAACACGGTGACGATCTCGGAAATCGTGCGGATAAAACTCATGTCGTGTTCCACCACCATCAAAGAATGTTTGCCCTTGAGCGTGAGGAATAGCTCGGCCGTGCGCGCGGTCTCTTCGTCGGTCATGCCGGCCACTGGTTCGTCGAGCAGCAGCAGCTTGGGGTCCTGCATCAGCAACATGCCGATCTCCAGCCACTGCTTCTGCCCATGGCTCAAGTTGCCCGCCAGACGATTCACGCTGTCGGTCAGGTGGATCGTGTGCAGCAGTTCGGCCAGGCGGTCGCTCTGCGCCGAATCGAGCTTGAAGAACATCGACGCCTTAACGCCCTTGTTGGTCTTGAGCGCCAGCTCCAGGTTCTCGAACACCGTGAGCTGCTCGAACACGGTCGGCTTCTGGAACTTGCGGCCTATTCCGAGCTGCGCGATCTCGGGCTCCTTGTAGCGCAGCAGGTCTATCGTGCTGCCGAAGAACACCGTGCCGGCATCGGGACGTGTCTTGCCGGTGATGATGTCCATCATGGTGGTCTTGCCGGCGCCATTCGGGCCGATGATGCAGCGCAACTCGCCGGGCGCGATGTCGAGCGACAGGTTATTGATGGCCTTGAAGCCATCGAAACTCACACTCACGTCTTCCAGGTACAGGATGCGTCCGTGTGTCACGTCGACTTCGCCCGCGGCCGCTGCCACGCGCGAGAAACCCGCCGCGCGGCCACCCGATTCGGTATTGCCGCTGTGGCCAGACTTGGCATGCTCCAGCCGACGCGCGCCCTCCCCCATCAGGTCGGGCGTCATTTCGTTTTCCGCTTCAATGTTCTGGCCAGGCCAACAATGCCGTTGGGCAAAAACAGCGTCACCGCGATAAACAGGGTGCCCAAAAAGTACAGCCAGAATTCCGGATAAGCCACCGTCAACCAGCTCTTGGCGCCGCTGACGACAAACGCACCGATGATCGGGCCAACCAGAGTGGCGCGCCCGCCCACCGCAGCCCAGATCGCGATCTCGATCGAATTGGCCGGGCTCATTTCGCTCGGGTTGATGATGCCCACCTGGGGCACATACAGCGCGCCGGCCACACCGCACATGATGGCCGAAATGGTCCAGATGGTGAGCTTGTAGCCCACCGGCGAATAACCCGAGAACATCACGCGTGTTTCAGCGTCGCGGATCGCCTGCAAAACCCGGCCGAACTTGGCGCCCACCATCCAGCGCGCAAACAAAAAGAAGGCCAGCAGGATGACACCCGTCAAAGCGAACAGGAACATGCGCATCGAAGGCGTGGCAATCGGGATGCCCACGATACGCTTGAAGTCGGTAAAACCGTTGTTGCCGCCAAAGCCGGTCTCGTTGCGAAAGAACAGCAGCATCGCGGCAAATGTCATGGCCTGCGTGATGATGGAAAAGTACACGCCTTTGATACGCGAACGGAACGCAAAGAAGCCGAACACAAAAGCCACCAGCCCCGGCACCACCACGATCAGTATCAAGGTCGCAATGAAGCTGTCGCTGAAGGTCCAGTGCCAGGGCAAGGTTTTCCAGTCCAGGAACACCATGAAGTCGGGCAGGTCGCTTTTGTAGTTGCCCTCGCGCCCGATCTGGCGCATCAGGTACATGCCCATCGCGTAACCGCCAAGCGCAAAAAACATGCCGTGGCCCAGGCTCAAGATGCCGGTGTAACCCCAGATCAAGTCCATGGCCAGCGCGCAAATGGCGTAACACATGATGCGGCCCACCAGCGCCACGGCGTAGTCGCTCATGTGGAGGGGGCTGTCATTGGGCACCACCAGATTGAGCAGCGGCGCCAGTGCGCAGACCAGCAGCAGCGCGACGATAAAAGCGCTCCAGCCCGCACCCGAAAGAATCGGGCGCTTGGCCGGAAGCACGACCCCACCGCGGACCACGCCACTGACTTTGTCGGACCTCGCGACTGGCGGGAGCTGGACTGCGGTACCGGCTTCCAGCGCGGTGCTGTCAGCGCCGCTCATTGAATATCATTCTCGCAACGCGCTGCAGAATTCGCCTTTGGGAACGGCCCGGCGGTGCTCATGCTTCGGCGCTTCTTCCCTTCATCGCAAAAATGCCCTGCGGACGTTTCTGGATGAAGATGATGATGAACACCAGCACGGCGATCTTGGAGAGCACCGCGCCCGTCAGGCCTTCGAGCAGCTTATTCAGGATGCCAAGTCCCAGCGCGGCATACACGGTGCCGGCCAACTGGCCCACGCCACCCAGCACCACCACCAGGAAAGCATCCACGATGTAGCTCTGGCCCAGGTCCGGCCCCACGTTGCCGATCTGGCTCAGCGCGCAACCAGCCAGCCCGGCAATGCCGGAACCGAGCGCGAACGCGTAGGTATCGACGCGCGCCGTATTGACACCCATACAGGAAGCGATAGGCCGGTTTTGGGTAACGCCACGCACGAACAAACCAAGCCGCGTGCGGCCGATCAGCCAGGCCACGGCCAGCAGCACGGCGATCGCAAAACCGATGATCACGATGCGGTTGAACGGCAGGGACAAATTACCCATTACCTGCACACCGCCGCTCATCCAGCTCGGGTTTTCTACCGTCACGTTCTGCGCGCCGAAGATGCTGCGCGCCAACTGGATCAGCATCAGGCTGATGCCCCAGGTCGCCAGCAAAGTCTCCAGCGGCCGGCCATACAAAAAACGGATCACGCCACGTTCCAGCGCCGCGCCCACCAGTGCCGATGCCATGAAAGCGACCGGCACGGCTGCCACCAGATACCAGTCAAACCCGCCCGGCAGGTACTTCTGGAAAAGGCTTTGCACAAAGTAAGTGGCATAGGCGCCCACCATCATGAGTTCGCCGTGGGCCATGTTGATCACGCCCATCAAGCCGTAGGTAATGGCCAGGCCCAACGCAACCAGCAGCAGGATGGAGCCCAGGCTGAGCCCGCTGAAAATCGCGCCGACCTTGTCACCGCAGGCGAGCGAGGCCTCGACCGTGCTCAGGGTAGCCGTCAATGCCGCCTTCACCTGAGGGTCGATTTCAGTCTTGAGGCGCTCGAGCACCACGGTCTTGGTATTGCGGTTATTGCTTTGCGACAACTGCTTTGCCGCTTCCAGGCGTTTGGCCGCATCGGCGCTGCCTAACAAGATGGCGGCCCGCACCAGTTGCAGTTGCTCCTTGAATTCGGGTTTGGTCTCGGCGACCAGCGCCTTCTCAATCAGCGGCAATTTGGTTTCATCGGTTTCGCTGCGCAGGGTGGTAATGGCGGCACCGCGTACCTTGTCGTACTTGGAGAACAGCTTGAGCGCCGCCAGCGCGACGTCGAGTTCGCCGCGCATGACGTTGTTGTTCATCACGTCCTCGGCCGTATCGGGCACCGCCAGCACCGCGTCGGTGACCGGGTCCGCTCCCTTGCCATCGCGAACAACGATGATCTGCTCGCCATTGACCTTGACCGCGTCGTCCGCCAGCGCCTGGATGAACGCCACAGTCCGGTCGTCCGCATTGGCCAGCACCTTGTTCAGAGCCTCTACCCGCGCATCACTTTCACCAATCGCAATGGCCTTTGCTTCAGGCGCCGTCAGCGCGTGGACATGGCCGGTCATCAAAAAACCTGCCAGCAATAAGAGACTTCTAATCAGCATGGAATGAACCTGTAGGGTGGGCTCGGAGTGCTGGATGCCCACACTGCAACTCCCTGGACGGCCGATGCCCAGCACGGGAACCCGGCCGAACTACGCGAAGCTAAAAAGGGGCTAAGCGTAGCGAGCGGTCCGAGGTGGGGTTTGAGGAGCGGAACCGTACAGGTGTACGGTGAGCACCGCAAAGCCCCAGATCGGATCGCGCAGTAGCTTAGGACTTTTTAGCAGGTTCGTCGGGCTTTTTGTCATTGCCTTCGATGTATGGGCTCCATGGCTTCGCCTTGACCGGCCCCGGGGTTTTCCAAACCACGTTGAACTGGCCGTCGGCCCTTATCTCACCGATGAACACCGACTTGTGCAAATGGTGGTTCTTCGGATCCATCATGGACATGATGCCGCTCGGTGCCTTGAAGGTCTGGCCGGCCATCGCGGCGATGACCTTGTCGGTATCGGTGGACTTGGCTTTTTCAACCGCCTGTTTCCACATATTTATACCGATATAGGTGGCTTCCATCGGATCGTTGGTCAGGGGCTTGTCCGCACCGGGCAGGTTCTTGGCCTTGGCATAAGCCGACCACTTCTTGATGAACTCGTCGTTGGTCGGGTTCTTGATCGACTCGAAATAATTCCATGCAGCCAGGTGGCCCACCAGAGGCTTGGTATCCACGCCGCGCAGCTCTTCTTCACCGACCGAGAAAGCAACAACCGGAACATCCTTGGCCTTCAGGCCGGCGTTGCCCAGTTCTTTGTAGAAAGGAACGTTGGAGTCGCCATTGATGGTGGACACCACGGCAGTCTTGCCGCCAGCGGAG
>JANYBQ010000562.1 GCA_025360705.1 Betaproteobacteria bacterium
GCTGCCGCTCAAGCTGCTACAAAATCATGCGCAGGCCCGGCAAAAGTGGCAGGCGTATGTGGGGCATGTGCTGGTGGACGAATACCAGGACACCAATGCCACGCAATACGCGATGCTCAAGCTGCTGGTGGGCGGCGCGGCGCCGAAAGACGCGCGTTTTACCGCCGTGGGTGACGACGACCAGTCAATTTATGGCTGGCGCGGCGCGACGCTCGACAACCTGAAGAAGCTGCCGATCGATTTTCCGACGCTCAAGGTGGTGAAGCTGGAGCAGAACTACCGCTCCACCGCCGGCATATTGCGCGCCGCCAACAACGTGATTGGCCCGAATCCGAAGCTGTACCCCAAGAATCTTTGGAGCGACCTCGGCGAAGGTGAGCCGGTGCGGATCGTTGACGCGGACCATGAAGCCCACGAAGCGGAACGCGCAGTGGCGCGGATCCAGAGTACCCGGGCCGGCACGGCCGACAGCGCCAGCACGCAAACGCAGCACAGGGAGTTCCGCGACTTTGCCGTGTTGTACCGCGCCAACCACCAGGCACGTGTGTTCGAACAGGCTTTCCGCCGGGCGCAGATTCCGTACAAGGTGTCGGGCGGTCAAAGCTTTTTCGACCGCGCCGAGATCAAGGACCTGTGCGCCTGGTTCAGGCTGTGGGTCAACAACGAGGATGACCCGGCCTTTTTGCGCGCCATCACCACGCCAAAACGCGGTATCGGCCACCAGTCGCTGCAACACCTGGGCGTGTTCGCCGGCCAATACAAGCTGAGCCTGTTCGAGGCCTTGTTCAGCCCCAGCCTGGACAGCGTGTTGCCCGCGCGTACGGTCGGCAGCATGCACGAATTCGGCCGATACGTGAACGACCTGGAGTTTCGTGCGCGCCAGACGCAAGGTGCCGAAGCGGCGCTGCTTTTCCTGAAGGACTGGCTGGGGGAAATCGACTATGAGAAGCACCTGCACGACGGTGAAGACAGCGAAAAACTCGCCGCCGCGCGCTGGGCCAATGTGCTGGAATTCTGCCACTGGATGGCCGCGCGCTGCGGTGGCCAGATCGACGACGCGGCGGGCGTGACAACGTCGAATGAGATCAAGAACCTGCTCGAAGTGGCGCAAACCATATCCTTGCTGTCCACCATCAGCGAACGCGACACCGACCAGAACGTCGTCACCCTGTCCACGCTGCATGCGGCCAAAGGGCTGGAGTGGCCCCATGTAATGCTGGTCGGCGTGACCGAAGGTCTGTTGCCGTTCAAGCTCGGCGACGAGGACAACGCAGGAGGCCGCGCCGACGGACCGATGAGCGAAAGCTTGACGGAACGCCTACAGGAAGAACGCCGCCTGATGTACGTCGGCATCACGCGCGCCCAACTCAGTCTGGCCGTGAGTTGGACCCGCAAACGCAAGAAGGGCCGCGACATGATCGCCGCGCAGCCGAGCCGTTTTATCGCCGAGATGGCGTTGAATGCATCGACCGTGAAAGAAGATCCACGGGCGAAGCTGAAGGCCTTGCGGGCGGAGTTTGCAAAGAAGGCGGAGGATGCGACGGCGGCCGATTTGGCTGCGGTGCCTCGCTGATCGGGTACTGCTTTTGCGGGCAAAGCCATAGGCAGTCCGCCGGCGTCGCTTCACTCGGCGGTCGCACTTCGTGTCGACTGCCCTGCGATGCTCGTGCGCATGGCCGCATCGCGGAACTCGCTGCGTTCGCTGCGCTCGGACAACCGCGATGAGAATGATGACGAAGCGCGCTACGCGCGCGGCCATGCGCCCTGCGCTTCTCGGCGCCGAAGAGGCGCGCCGTCAGCGGACCGCCTATGGCTTTGCTGACCTTGGTTCGATGTTGATAACCAAGTTTCAACAGAACACATACGGTTGCCCAGTATGGTTATTGTATTTACAATAACCCATGCGTATCACTTTCGATCCAGTCAAGCGCTAGCGAGCGCTGGCGGAACGGGGACTGGACTTCGCGGATGCCGAACTCGTCTTCGAGGGCGTCCTCCTTGAGATGGAGGACATACGCAAGGATTACGGTGAGGAACGAATCATTTGTTACGGTTTGCTGGCGGAGCAAATGGTCGTTATCGGATATACGCCGCGTGGCACGGATCGTCATGTATTCAGCATGAGGAGAGCCAATGACCGCGAAAAAGCCCGCATCGCTCCGCTCCTTGAAATCTGACTTGTCGCGTGTTTACGCGCGTGTCGTAAAGGAAGCTGAGTACGAAGAGTTGCCCGAATTTAACGAGGCAATGCTGGCTCGAGCTCAGATCAACAAAGGCGGACGACCCGTCTCAGCGAATCCGCGAAAGCTGCTCTCGATCAGGCTGCCGGCAGATGTTATTGACCGGTGGAAAGCAACCGGTCCCGGCTGGCATACACGCATGGCGGAACGTCTCTCCAGCGTTCGTTGATGTGAATAGGCTTCCGCATTTACCGGAACCGAAACAGTAGAACGAAATGTTTGAAACAGCGTTCATCGTCCGCGTCCCCGAGGCCGAGGCATATGTTGCCGACTTGCGTCGTCGCGTTGACCCTTCGGTTCATCTCGGAGTACCGGCCCACATCACGATCCTTGTTCCGTTCATGGCGCCAGATCGAATCACCGACAAGGTTCTTTCAGGCATTCGGTCTGCCTTGAGTTCCTTTTCCTCGTTTGCGTTTTCATTGGCAGACGTCCGATGCTTCCCGACTACGACATATCTCGCCCCTGAGCCCGCCGATCGTTTTGTCGCACTGACCAAGTCGCTGGCTCTCGCGTTTCCAGACTTTCCCCCTTTTCGGGGCGAGCACGCGTCCCTCGTGCCGCACCTCACGGTCGCGAACGGAAATGCAGGTGACGCAAAAATTGCGATGGCGGAGCTGGAACGCGTGATGCAAGCCAGCGGCCCTGTTCGCTCATTTTGCGCATCAGTCGCGCTACTGGAGAATTCATCCGGCAACTGGCGGGAAATGCATATGTTTGAACTTGCCGGACACAGCGGTTGACAAGGTCGCCACGCAAGCTGCCCGCCTCTGAATCGACGCGCCGCCTGCCTGCGCGGCGACGCGGCGCGAGCACTTCCGCACACTCGCGACCAGCAGCGAAATCAGCCACGCGCGACCTCTGGCACGTAGGTCTCCAGTTCCGCATCCGGAAACTGAACCGTGCGCCCCAGTTCCGCCGACCGGTACAGCCCCATCAGCATCTCAACAACGCCAACACCGTCATGGAAGGTCTCGATCGACGCCACGCCGCAGCGGAACGCTTCGACCATGTGGCGGTTCTCGTCGGTGTAGCCGTACAGGCCGGCCTCGTCGTCTATGACCGGCATCAGGCCTTGCTCGGAGTTCTGTTTTTCGAGCAGATCTTCGCCGGAGGCGCCCGACACGCTGCGCGACAAGAACACTTTCAATCCGGTAGAGAGTGCGATCGAAGACGCGTCCTTCCTCGACGACATGAAGGCACGGCTGAAGAATGCGCTGACCCAGACTGGTGTGGACCACCAGATAGAAACCTACCCGGCCAAACACAGCGGGGTGTTTCGCGACACACCGGTGTTCGATGCCACTGCCGCCGAACGCCACTGGCGGACCCTGGTCGCGCTGCTCGATGCCAAACTGAAGTCTGACCGTTGGCCACTTCCCGGCTGGACCTTGCGAAACTTCAGACCGGCTGTTTGGTCACCCGCAAATAAGGCTTCGGCGACTTCCATCCGGCCGGGAAAAGCTTCTTCGCGTCTTCGTCATTGACCGAGCCGGCGATGATCACGTCGTCGCCGTTTTTCCAGTTCACCGGTGTCGCCACCTTGTGTTTGGCGGTCAGCTGCATCGAGTCCACCACGCGCAAGATCTCGTCGAAATTGCGTCCCGTGGTCATCGGGTAGGTCATCATCAGTTTGATTTTTTTGTCCGGGCCGATCACGAACACCGAACGCACGGTGGCGTTGGTGGCCGCGGTGCGGCCGTCGGACGTGCCGGCTTCTTCGGCGGGCAACATGTTGTAGAGCTTGGCCACGGCCAGGTCGGTGTCGCCGATCATTGGGTATTTGGGCAGATGGCCCTGGGTTTCCTCGATGTCCTTGGCCCATTTGTGGTGGTTGTCGACCGGGTCGATCGACAGGCCAATCAACTTGGTGTTGCGTTTGGTGAACTCGGGCTCGATCTTGGCCATGTAACCCAGCTCGGTGGTGCACACCGGCGTGAAGTCTTTCGGGTGCGAAAACAGAATCGCCCAGCCGTCGCCGATCCATTGGTGGAAATCGATCTTTCCCTGCGTGGTGTTGGCGGTAAAGTTGGGGGCCGTATCGTTAATGCGTAGTGACATGCTGCTTTCTCCTTGCTGTGGGGTAGCGCCCAGGCAATTGCCGGCGGGCGAAAGCGCAGGTTACACCGTAAGGTAAACACCGGCAAGACGGCGCGCGGCATCGGCTTATAACGCGCAGATATGATGGCGGCAACACCCCACTGGAGACCCCATGACTGAACCTACCGCAGGCACCGCGCTGCAACTTCGTTCCCTTATCAAGAGCAGCGGGGAGCTGGAGCTATCGCTTGCCAGCATCCCGATTCCCGAGCCAGGCCCAGACGAAGTGCTGGTACGTATCGAGGCCTCGCCGATGAACCCGTCCGATCTGGGTTTGTTGTTCGGCTCAGCCGACCTTGCCACGGCAAAGGCGTCCGGCACGCCTGAACGCCCTGTGATCACGGCTACCGTTCCCGAGAAACTCATGAAAGGCATGGCCGGCCGTCTGGACCAGTCCATGCCGATTGGCAACGAAGGCGCGGGCGTGGTCGTGAAGGCCGGCGCCAGCGATGCCGCGCAGGCCTTGCTGGGCAAGACGGTGGCAGTTCTTGGTGGCGCGATGTACTCTCAATACCGGGCCGTCAAGGCTAAGCAATGCATGCTGTTGCCGGCAGGCACCACGGCGGCCGAAGGTGCATCGTGTTTCGTCAACCCGCTTACCTCGCTGGGTATGGTCGAGACCATGCGGCTTGAGGGCCACAAGGCGCTGGTACACACCGCGGCGGCATCCAACCTGGGGCAGATGCTGAACCGCATTTGCCTGAAGGACGGTATCGGGCTGGTCAACATCGTGCGCAAGCAGGAGCAGGCTGACTTGCTGCGCGCGATGGGCGCTGCGTATGTCTGCAACTCGAGCGCGCCCACCTTCATGGAGGACTTGACAAAGGCGCTGGTTGCCACCGGTGCGACCATCGCGTTCGATGCCATTGGCGGTGGCAGGTTAGCCGGGCAAATCCTGACCGGCATGGAGGCCGCGGCCAACCAGACCGCCAGGGAATACAGCCGGTATGGTTCCACGACGCACAAACAGGTCTACATCTACGGCGGGCTGGACAGCCGCCCGACCGAGATCGTGCGCAATTTCGGCTTGACCTGGGGCATGGGTGGCTGGCTGATGTTTCCGTTTCTGCAGAAGATCGGCTTTGACGCCGCGCAGAAACTGCGCGAACGGGTGTTGGCGGAATTGAAGACCACCTTTGCCAGCAAATACACCAACGAAGTGTCGCTGGCCGAAGCTTTGCGGCTGGAGAACATTGCGGTCTACAGCCAACACGCGACCGGCGCGAAATATCTGGTCAACCCGAACAAGGCCGGTTGACCCGGCGCCCCTCAGGGCACGTCGTTGATGTCTTGGCCCGGTTCAACGCGGCGCGCGGCGCCGGCATGCGACGGATGTACCGGCTCGCCTCGCACCGGCACCGTGCGCGCCAGGAACGCAATCACCGAAGTGCCAAAAATATCGTTCCGGTCGCCCGCGACCATGTGGCCGGCGTTGCTCACATTGACGTATGCCGCATGCGGACACAGCGTCAGGAAATGCTGCGCCCCTTCTTCGCTGAGCACGTCGGACAGGCCCCCGCGCACCAGCAGGGTTGGCAGCGCCAGATGCCGCGCGCAATCCTCCAGCCGCTGCTGGCGCCGCCCGAGGTCGCGCACGCCGGCCCGAAAAAGCGGGTCCCAATGCCAGCGGTATTTTCCGTCGTCGCCCAGGCGCACGTTCTTCACCAGACCATCGAGATTTTTGGGCCGCACGCGCTGAGGCTGGTAATTGCCGATTGCCTCCGCCACTTCTTCCAGCGAATTGAAGCCATCCAGCTTCTGGCTCATGAACGCATGGATTTTCGCGATGCCGTCGGTCTCGATACGCGGCGCGATGTCCACCATGATCAAGGCGCTGGCGTCCACATGGTCTTCGCCGACGGCGACCAGGCTGGTGCCGCCGCCCATGGACGCACCGACCAGCACCGGGCGCGGTTTTCCGATCGCGGCGATGACGCATTCCAGGTCCCTGACCATGGCATCCTGCGAATACAAACCATCACCCGCCCAGTCGGAGTCGCCATGGCCGCGCGCGTCGAACGCGACCGCGTAATAACCGACCTCGCCCAGCAACTGACCGGTGCCCTTCCACGCATGTCGCGTCTGGCCGCCACCGTGTTGCAGCAACACCAACGGGCCATCTGGATCACCCCACGCGTCTCCTGCGATGCGCAGGCCAGCGAAGCCCGGCCAGAAGTGCATCGGCTCCGGCGTTCCTGGAAGTCTGGTACCTGCTGTCACAACGTTGTTCCTTTTTTTCATACTGCCTGCCACGGGCACACATCCGCGTTTTCCTTTTCCATTATCTCTTGCGATATCGATCGGGCGTTGACACCAAAGTCGGCCTTATGATCGATTGACAACAGCCACACGCCATGCTCCACATCTTCGACAACAGGAATATCGCCGACCGCCTGCGTGAGCTCAAGAAAATGTCGTTGTTCGCGGACTTGAAGCGCCGCGAACTGCGCGTGGTGGATGGCTTCATGCACCAGCGCAACTACCTTGGCGACGAGGTTATCTTCGACGAAGGCGAGCAAGGCGAAGCCTTCTACATCGTGCTCGAAGGCAAGGTGCTGATATGCCGCGAGGGGCAGGCCGCCACCCCGATCGCGACGCTGGAAAGCGGCAACTTTTTCGGCGAACTGGCGCTGCTCGACGACGCACCCCGTTCGGCCCAGGCACGCGCCGCCGAGAACTGCACGCTGCTGGTCCTGTTCCGTGGCGAATTCCTGGGTTTGATGCAGTCCCACGGCTTGATCGCATCCAAGATCGCGATGCAGCTGGCGCGCCATCTGGGCGCACGCCTGCGTGCCATGGCGCGCAACGGTCCGGGGCCGCTGTGAGGGAAATGCGCTATCGCTCCGGGCCGGTCGCCTGGTGTGCGATTCTGGCGGCGACCTGCCTGTTGCTGTTCCTGTTCCAGAAAATCCTCTGGCTGGTGGTGCCGTTCCTGTTCGGCCTGATTATTTATTACCCGTTGTTCCCGATCCAGCAGCGTCTGGTGCTGGGCGGCATGTCGCGCGACGCCTCCGCCGCGCTGGTCAGCGGCTCGGCTTTTTTATTCGCCGCCGTTGTGGCCGTTCTGGTATTTCCGTGGCTGGGCGCGCACCTGGCGTCGTGGCAAGAATCCGGCACCCGGTATATCGAAGGTGGCTTGCGTTTCGTCGCGCAGACACTGGTCTGGCTGGAACACAATTTCTCGCTCGCCGCCAAGGCGCATCTCAGCAGCCAGTTGACGCAGCAAATCACCGAGCTGGGCGACAAGTTCGCCAGCACCTACCTGGCCGCGATTGCCTTCACGGTGGCGGCCTGGTTGCCGTCGTTGTTGCTGGCGCCTTTTCTGGCTTTTTTCTTTTTGCGCGATGGCTGGCGCTTCAAGAAATTCCTGGGCCGCGCGGTGCCCAACGCTTTTTTTGAACGCACGCTTTATCTGCTCGACCAGGTGGACCATACGGCGCGCCTGTATTTCCAGGGTCTGATCAAACTGACCATGCTCGACACGGTGTGCCTGGGGACCGGCCTGTGGCTGATCGGTGTATCCGCGCCGCTGGTGCTGGGTCTGGTGACCGCCGTGCTGGCCTGGGTGCCCTTTGTGGGCTCGCTCCTCGGCTGCCTGCTGGTGGTGCTGGTGGCGGCCACCGACTATCCGGGTGATGCCAGCGTGGCCTACAGCGCCATTGGCCTGTTCATAGCCGTGCGCCTGCTCGACGACTTTGTGTTCATGCCGCTGACCATTGGGCGCAGCTTGCGGCTGCACCCGCTGCTCACCGTCATCATGATTTTCGTCGGGGGTGCCGTGGCCGGCGTAGCCGGCCTGATGCTGGTCCTGCCTTTGCTCGGCGTGGTGATGGTGCTTGGCGAGACCATCGGTGAGATCACCACCGACCCGCGGCTGCGCGCGCGGCACGCTTTTGCCAAGTGCCTGCAACACCGGCAAGTCACACACGATCTGCGCCTGTGATTCCTTGGCGGGATCAGGCCGGCGGGGCGCTCAGCTCCGCGGCTGTCCCCCGGCCTTCGGCCTCCGCCTTGATGCCGCTTCGCCGAGTGCCCCACCGACCTGATCCTGCGAGCGTGGTTGGCGTTCCACGCGCGTGAACCAACCACCCCGGCGTCCTCGGCTCGCCCACGATTGGGCTTGGATCCGTTTCTGTCAACCAGTTGATCTGCATCAAGC
>JANYBQ010000593.1 GCA_025360705.1 Betaproteobacteria bacterium
CGGAGAGCTGCGAGGCGTACATGAAAATCGCTCTTGGAATCGGTGCGGGCCACGAACCCAGGATAGGGCGGGGGTGGAGAGGCGTTGACCGACAGGGATTGCATATGGTACTTACATAGTACCACATGTGGATCTTGACAGGTTTTCGCAAAAATCCAAGGGTGCTTAAACGTTTTCGGGATCTCTGCCTGGCACCATGTTGTAGGCCTCTTTGGGGTGCAGCGCCTTGCGGACGCTACGCTCCAGTTGTTCCAAGGCGGGATGGGCACGGTCCGGCAGTTGTTTCCGAAACTGGGCGCAGGCTGACGGTAACTGGTCCAGTGCGGTGAGGGTATCGCGGAGCATGGCACGGCGATCCACAGTTCCCTCAACTTGGTCCAGCGCCCAAAGAGCTTCCGCATAATCGGCATCCTTTTCAAAGAGTTGCCGTAAGAGACGCTGCGGGATTTCCCCGGCGGAAAGATCCATGCGGTCCAGGGTGCGGAACAGAGCCAGCAGGTCCAGTCTGGCAGCTTCCAGGCGCGCACGGAGGTCGCTGGGGATTTCCAGCGGGGAGCGATGGGCCATGCTCCGAGCATCGCGCATCGCCCGGCGCCGAGCAAGAGCTTATCTTGGCTGGAGAGTCCGTCGGCCCAGCCAGCGGGAGGTTCGTTAGGCCACCGAGACCATCGGCAGGCGGTCCAATAGGGTCCAGTTGTCATTCAACAACAGCAGCCGTAGCGCCAATAGCCGGCGCGCGCCGGCCTCGCTCCAGCGCATGCCGGCCTGACGGAAGCGCGCCTGCACCACCTGCTTATGCGCGCTCTCCACGGCGCCACTGCCGATCCCGTAGCCCAGCCGCAGGTATTCGTCGTAACGCATGCGCCCGGCATGCGCGCTGTAATAGGCGATGAGGCGCTGTAGCTTTTCGCGCGTCTCCGGGGTCTTGGGCCGCATGCGCTTGAGGCGCGCGATGACCTCCTGCACTTTGCCGGCGCGCAGGTCTTCGGCGATCCGATGGACCCAACGGCCGGCCAACTGCGATTCCTCCCCGTATAGCAACCGGGCCACGCCCCAAGCATGCTCCAGGGCATGCCAAAAGTCGAGAATTTCGCAGCGGCGCACAAACATCGCGGCCCGGTTCCAGATCCACTCGGCACCGTCGCCGACGATGACCACCACCGTGTCAGGGCCGACCCAGCCCAACTCGCGTAACTGCGCATACAGGCGAGCGAAGATGGTATCGGCATTCCCCAGGCAACTCACCAGAAAGCGGCGCACCACCGAATGGCGTCCGGGCGAGGTTTCCACCCGCTCGCCGGGCAACAGCAGCACGCCGGTTTTCACCTCCTGGAATTGGCCTTCTTTCCCCGGTGGCAAGGGCGGCAGCGGCGCACCCCCTTGGCGCCTCCGGCGCTGCTTGCGCACCTGCATGCCCAACATGCTTCCATCCACGCTCAGCACCACCGCTGGCGGAGCCTCCCGTGTGGATGCGCCTTCACTACGGCTGTCGGCATGGTATTGGCTCAACCCTTCGCTATAGCGGGCGGCCGACTCGCCCAAACGCTGGACTACCTTCCAAACGCCCATGGGGCTGATTTTGACGCCCAACAGCAACCCGGCTAATTGCGCCGCCAGCGGATACGGAGCGACTACGGCCAGCAAGGCCAACAACCGCGCCAGCGAACCGCTGATGCGCCCCGGCTCCACACCCAGCAGATCCAGCAGGGGCCGGCGTTCGTCTTTGCAGGCTGGGCACCGATAGCGGGCTACCGCGGCGTGTAAGCGTCCAAAGCGCGCCACAAAGGAAACTGTCTCGGTGTCATGACACTTTATGTGTGTGGGGCTGACCGAACCGGCAACAGGCGGGCGTCTGGTCGCGTAGCGCGTCGGCCACGGCATTGACCTTGTCTTGCAACGCTTCCCGCATGCGTGGCCGGTACTGGATCTCCACTTCCCGTTCCAGCAACAGGAACTGCGAGACGTCCTGCAAAACCGGATGCCGCGGGGCCTCCGCGGGTTGTGCGGCCGACGTACGCGGCTGACGCTGTTTGGTCAAGAGCCACCTGCTTCCCTGCTTCCCGCGGGCCGCCGCCATGTCAGGTTTGGGGCGCACGGTAGCGCCATCCCGGACGCAACATCCTGTTCAGCCCGCGCTTGATAAAACACAAACCAGCATAAATGGTTTTGGACGAAATGTCCAGCAGAATCAGAATGCCGGCGAATCCGGCAGGGTATCCGTCCCGGCCTTCACCAGGAATCCAGCGCAGGCTCCGTGAAGGGCGCCTCAAGTAAATTCACTGCCATCCCGAAAACGTTTAAGCACCCGACAAGCTCTACCTATGCGCCGCCCATTATTACCACCCGATCAACGCGGATTTTGGGGTGAACCACAGTATTCGATCTGTCCAGCTAATTCATCCTAAATCCGGCAGTTCAAA
>JANYBQ010000049.1 GCA_025360705.1 Betaproteobacteria bacterium
CGAGAGGTGGTGACGACGTGAGCGGTTCCGGTTCGTGTTTCCATGGAATGCATTTTAGACAAAATAGACGAATATGTAAACATATTTAGTGACTACATATAACAGTCACAAAAACCGCCATCAGACGGTCCTCCCCAGCTACAGCAGAGAGTTTTGCTCGATCAGTGGCTACAAAAGGGCAGGAACTTCAGGCTAACGCCGCTATTCTGGCTAGGCTTGCGGCATGCATACGGCCGCCCTCGCCTTTCACCCCGAACCACCTACGCCCACCGCGCGTTGGGCCGCGCTGGACCAGCCCGCCGAATGGGAAAACTTCAGCCGCCCCGTCACCGGTCAAGCTGGCAACTGGGAGTCGTACCTGTCCGTGGACGGTATGGTCTGCGCGGCCTGTTCGCTTACGGTCGAAGGCGCTTTGCAACGCCTGCCCGGCGTCCACGACGTGCAGGTCAATGGCGCCAGCGGCACGGCACGCGTGGTCTGGTCGCCCGCGGCCAGCCGGCCTTCCGACTGGCTGGCCGCGCTGAAAAAGGCCGGCTACAGCGCGCTGCCTGCCAGCGACTTGTTGGACGCCGCCCCCCGCCAGCGTGCCGCGCGCGCGATGTTGTGGCGCTGGCTGGTGGCGGGGTTTTGCATGATGCAGGTGATGATGTACGCCGCCCCGGCCTATCTGGCCACGCCGGGCGACATCACGGCGCGTGACCAGGGCTTGTTGCGCTGGGCATCGTGGGTGCTCACGCTGCCAGTGGTCCTGTTCTCGTGCCGGCCGTTCTTCGCCTCGGCGTGGCGCGACCTGCGCAACCTGCGTATCGGTATGGACGTACCGGTGGCGCTCGGCATCCTGATCGCGTTCGCCGCCAGCTCGGTTGCCACCTTCGATCCCGCGGGCCCATTGGGGGCCGAGGTCTGGTTCGACTCGGTCACCATGTTCGTTTTTTTTCTGCTGTCGGGCCGGCTGCTGGAGCAGCGCCTGCGCGAACGCACCGCCGGTGCGCTCGAGGCCCTGATGCGCCGCTTGCCCGACACAGTGGAACGGCAGCGCGCGGATGGAAGCTTCGAGCGCGTGCCGGTGCGCCGGCTCATGGCAGGCGATCTGGTGCGCGTATTGCCGGGTGAAGTTATTCCGGCCGACGGTTGCGTCATAAGTGGCAACAGCCGGGTGGACGAAGCCTTGTTGACCGGTGAATCGCGGCCCCTTGAGCGCAGTTGCGGCGACGCCGTGGTGGCAGGCAGCCACAACCTCAACAGCCCGCTGCTGCTGCGTGTAGAGCACACCGGCGCCGACACGCGTTATGCCGGCATCGTGGCGCTGATGGAGCAGGCATCGGTCCAAAAGCCGCATCTGGCGCAGGTGGCCGACCGCATCGCCGGGCCGTTTTTGGTATTGGTGCTGCTGGCCGCCGTTGGAGCCGGTGCGTGGTGGTGGTCCATCGGGCCGGCCCATGCGATTGGCGTGGCAGTGGCCGTACTGATCGTCACCTGCCCGTGCGCGTTGTCGCTGGCTACACCGGCCGCCACGCTGGCCGCCGCTGGTGCATTGGCGCGGCGCGGCGTGCTGGTGCGCAATCTGTCCGCCATGGAAGCTTGTGCCAAGGTAACCACGGTGGTGTTCGACAAGACCGGCACGTTGACCGATGACCATCTGGCCGCCACATTGATAGCTGTGCGGCAAGGAGCCGATGAGATAACCGCGCTGGCGCTGGCCGGTGCGCTGGCGCGCCAGGCGCTGCACCCGGTATCGCGCGCGGTGGCAGTTGCGTCGAGTGCCTCCAAAGAGAACTCGCCAGATTCCAGTGAGGAATGAGCCTGGGCGGGGTCTGGGGGAGGCGATTTAGCAGCTCAAAGGGAGCCCGCCGCCGAGGCGAGTCGATCATCGAACGGATGGTGATCGACATGAACGAAGCGCAAGTGCGCACCCTGGAGCACGTGCGACAGGTGGTGAGCGGCACGCAGGTCCTGGAGTTCGGCCGGGCCGAGAACGACGAGGGACGTTACGCGTGGATCGCCTCGGTGCTGCGGCGGTTTGAATACGGTCGCCTCAAGCGCGTTGAGCGAGGGGTGGTGCTGGTGTACCTGCAACGCCTGAGCGGCTACAGCCGCGCGCAGGTCAAGCGGCTGGTGGCGACGTGGCGCACTGGTGAGCCGCTGGTCAAGCGCTACCGCGCGCCTGAGCATGCCTTCGCGCGGCGCTACACGCCGGCCGATGTGGCGCTGCTGGCCGATGTCGATCGGGCCATGAACACGATGTCGGGCCCGGCCACGGCCTGCGTGCTGCGCCGCCAGCGCGATGTCTTCGGCGACCCGCGCTTCGAACGCCTGGGATCGATCTCGGTG
>JANYBQ010000640.1 GCA_025360705.1 Betaproteobacteria bacterium
GGATTTGCTGGTCACGCTCGACTTTCGCATGAGCACCACCTGTTTGTACTCCGACATCGTGTTGCCGACCGCCACCTGGTACGAGAAGAACGATCTCAATACCAGCGACATGCACCCCTTCATCCATCCGCTATCGACCGCGGTGGACCCGGCGTGGCAATCGCGCAGCGACTGGGACATTTACAAGGGATTCGCGAAGACGTTCAGCGAGATTTGCGTCGGGCACCTGGGCGTCGAAAAGGAAGTGGTGCTGGTACCGCTGATGCACGACACCCCGGGCGAACTTGCCCAACCGTTCGACGTACGGGACTGGAAACGCGGCGAGTGCGACCTGATCCCCGGCAAGACCGCGCCCCAGATCGCGCTGGTCGAACGCGACTATCCCAACGTCTTCAAGCGCTTCACGGCCCTGGGGCCGCTCATGAACAAGATCGGCAATGGCGGCAAGGGAATTGCCTGGAATACACAGACCGAAGTCAAACAGCTGGGCGAACTCAGCGGCGTGGTGAAGGTCGAGGGCGTGACCAAGGGCATGCCGAAGATAGAAACCGACATCGACGCCTGCGAGGTGATCCTGCAGCTCGCGCCGGAAACCAACGGCCACGTGGCCGTGAAGGCCTGGGAAGCGCTGGGCCGGCAGACCGGACGCGACCACACCCATCTGGCGATCCACCGTGAAGACGAGAAGATCCGCTTTCGCGACATCCAGGCCCAGCCGCGCAAGATCATCTCCAGTCCGACCTGGAGCGGCATCGAGTCCGAAACGGTGTCGTACAACGCCGGCTACACCAACGTACACGAACTGATTCCATGGCGCACCCTCACGGGGCGCCAGCAGTTCTACATGGATCACCCATGGATGATCGCGTTCGGTGAAGGTTTTACGAGTTACCGCCCACCGGTAGACCTGAAGACCACGGCCGGAATCTTGGGGCTAAAGTCCAACGGCAACCCGGAGATCGCCCTGAACTTCATCACGCCGCACCAGAAGTGGGGCATCCACTCCACCTACACCGACAACCTGCTGATGCTCACGCTGAGCCGCGGTGGACCCTGTGTCTGGCTGAGCGAGGAAGACGCCAAACAGGTCGGCATCGTGGACAACGACTGGATCGAACTGTTCAACCTCAACGGCGCCATCGCGGCGCGGGCCGTGGTCAGCCAGCGCGTCAAACCGGGCATGGTCATGATGTACCACGCGCAGGAAAAGATCGTCAACACACCGGGCTCCGAGATCACTGGCGCGCGCGGCGGCATTCACAACTCGGTGACCCGCATCGTGCTCAAACCCACCCACATGATCGGCGGCTACGCGCAGTTCAGCTACGGCTTCAACTATTACGGGACTGTAGGCACCAACCGGGACGAATTCGTCGTGGTGCGCAAGATGGTCAAGGTCGATTGGCTCGACACGCCGGTGGCGAGCGAGCTGGTGGGTGTCACGCAGGCACAAGGAGAAAACGCATGAACCCCCACGCTCACATTCGTTCGCTGCCCCCCGGGGGGGCCGTTGCCTCCTTTGGGGCGGCCCGGCAGGAGGCAGCATGAAAATCCGCGCGCAAATCGGCATGGTGCTCAATCTGGACAAGTGCATCGGCTGCCACACCTGCTCCGTCACCTGCAAGAACGTGTGGACCAGCCGTCCAGGCATGGAGTACGCGTGGTTCAACAACGTGGAGACCAAGCCCGGCATCGGCTTCCCCAAGGAATGGGAGAACCAGGACAAGTGGAACGGCGGCTGGATCCGCAAGGCCAACGGCAGCATCGAGCCGCGCCAGGGCGCCAAGTGGAAGCTGCTGATGCGCATCTTCGCCAATCCGAATCTGCCGGAGATCGACGACTACTACGAACCCTTCACCTTCGACTACGCCCACCTGCAAAGCGCGCCCGAGATGAAGGCCACGCCGACGGCGCGTCCGCGCAGCCTGATCACCGGCAAACAGATGGACAAGATCGTGTGGGGTCCCAACTGGGAGGAAATCCTGGGTGGCGAGTTTTCCAAACGCAGCAAGGACAAGAACCTCGACGGCTTCGAACAGGTGCAGAAGGACATGCTGGGCCAGTTCGAAAACACCTTCATGATGTACCTGCCAAGGCTGTGCGAACACTGCCTGAACCCGGCCTGTGTGGCGAGTTGCCCTTCGGGGTCGATCTACAAACGCGAGGAAGACGGCATCGTGCTGGTGGACCAGGACAAGTGCCGCGGCTGGCGCATGTGCGTCTCGGGCTGCCCCTACAAGAAGATTTACTACAACTGGAAAAGCGGCAAGGCCGAGAAATGCACTTTCTGCTACCCGCGCATCGAGGCCGGCGAGCCGACGGTGTGCAGCGAAACCTGCGTCGGCCGCATCCGTTACCTGGGCGTGCTGCTGTACGACGCGGACCGCATCCAGGAGGCTGCCAGCGTGGAACACGATCGTGATCTGTATCCGGCGCAACTCGACATCTTCCTGGATCCGCATGATCCGAAGGTCATCGCCCAGGCACGTATCGACGGCATCCCCGACAAATGGATGGAAGCAGCGCGTATCAGCCCGGTCTACAAGATGGCGGTGCAGTGGAAAGTCGCCTTGCCGCTGCATCCCGAATACCGCACCTTGCCGATGGTCTGGTACGTGCCGCCTTTGTCTCCCATCTCGGCCGCCGCCAATGCGGGGCAGGTCGGCACCAATGGTGAAATCCCGGACGTCAACCAGTTGCGCATACCGGTGAAGTACCTGGCCAACCTGCTCCAGCACGGCCAGGTTGGTGCGCCCGTTCACGTGCTTGTCACGCTGGTAGGCACGCATGGCAAGCATGCGCTCGAGCGCGCGCACCACCGGCACCGTGTCGCCGGCGGTCAGCAGGTTGGCCAGGTACTTCACCGGTATGCGCAACTGGTTGACGTCCGGGATTTCACCATTGGTGCCGACCTGCCCCGCATTGGCGGCGGCCGAGATGGGAGA
>JANYBQ010000632.1 GCA_025360705.1 Betaproteobacteria bacterium
GTCTCAGACCATTCGGTCTTGCGCGATCTGACGGTTGTAGGTGCGCTAACGAACAGATCTGCGCGGGAATCGTCTATATCGTCTTGCCCCTGTTAGCAAGCCGATTTTTTCATGCCTGAATGTTGCGATCTGGTCGCAGCCCGTCAGCGATCAGGTCTGGCCATCCCCCCTTAACCAAAAGGCCACCAAGAGCAGAAAGATCGCAACAATCCATGCTCCCGCTATGTAAATAGCGACCCGCGCCCATTTTCGCTGCGGAAGCATTTTGTCAGCCCTCACAGAAAGCCAAAAAGAAACGCAAAGCCTGTTGCGGCAATTACGCCGCCACAGGCGCGAACCGCAATGCGTCCCCAGGGCCAGCGGATCAGAAGGCCAACCGCTATACCACTCAGATGCAGCAAACCGGTCGCAATGACAAAGCCAATCGCATACGTTACGGCGTTGGCCGCATGGGGCAGTTCTGCACCGTGCGCGTAGCCGTGGAAAATCGCGAAAAATCCGACCATCAATGCGGCGACCCACAGCGGCGGTCGTGCGGTAAAAACGATCATGAGCCCGAGGATGACGCCAGAAAACGCAATCGCCGTTTCCACGCCAGGCAGCGCAATGCCGAGGATGCCCAATGCTCCGCCAAACGCCATCACCAGAGGAAAAATGACCGGCAATAGCCACATCGCGGGTGCACCCAGAAAGGCGCCCCAGATTCCGACCGCAACCATCGCGGCTATATGGTCGGGTCCGGTCAACGGATGCAAAAATCCGCTAATGAAGCCACCGATGACTCCGGTTTCAGAGTGGGCATGGGCTACGGCTGGCGCAATAAGCGCGACGGTCAAAATGGCCAGCCGGATCAATTCAGGTAGACGAGATGGCAATTGGGTAATCGATCGGGAGAAGGCCTCCGATGCGGCTGCTGGTTTCATTTTTGGTTCCTGGGTTTGCAGTAATCACTCAATGCGAAGCCGGTAACGCCGGATTAACCCGTTTGACAAGCAAGCCGTTGAGCCGGTGCAGCGGCACCAAGCCACTGAGCCATGCACTCGCACCACCGACCACAGCACCCGCCAACACATCGACCGGAAAATGCAGGCCCAGGGATATCCGGCTCCAGGCGATCAGGCCCGCCACCGTAAACGCCGCTGATGCCGGGAGCCAGCGGCGCGTGCACGCCGCTATTGCAAAAGCAAAAGCAAAAGCCACGCTGGCGTGGTTGCTCGGAAAACCGGCGGAAGCCGCGTGGGCCATCCATGCCGTGCCCAAGCCGATTGAAAACGGCCTTGGCATCGGAAAAAAATGTTGCCCCAGACGGGCA
This sequence comes from Betaproteobacteria bacterium, assembly GCA_025360705.1. Classification (GTDB taxonomy): domain Bacteria; phylum Pseudomonadota; class Gammaproteobacteria; order Burkholderiales; family Burkholderiaceae_C; genus CAISIP01. Next base: position 1,313 of record JANYBQ010000632.1, read on the forward strand.
AAGAGCACAGCTATCAGCAGCGCGACTACCACCCTTAACACGCCGCGCTGGACGCGCGCGTCGCCTACTAAAAACGCAGCGGCCAATCCCACAATCATCCACTCGGGCAATTTCTGGGTCACGAATTGGGCAAAAGGCACAACCCAGGATGGCGACGCGGCGCTGGCGTTGAGCCACAAAAAAACTACGGTATCAAGTCCGGACATGGTGTAAATACGTTGATTAAGGGTGGCAAGTATGCGCGCGGAAAATTATGGCTACATTAATTCCCACAGCCAAGCGACTCGCGTGCCTGGAAAATGCCGGGCGCGCAAAACGGCGCTTTGGGGCGTGAGCACCGTTATTCGACTGAGTGAGGCCGGAACCGCGCATCCGACCCAGTCATTTCGAACGGATTCGAGGCGACTAATCTGACCACACGATGAAAACAGCATTTTCCGAGGGGTTGTGGAGCCTCGCCGGTCGCGTGGCGATAGGCGGCAGTGTTTTTATCGCGTTGGCCTGGCTGCTGACCCCGGAGATACGTGGGCTGCTGCAAAACAGCGCCATCGTGACAACGGATTTCCAAGTCGCCGCGTGGCTGCACGCTGCGTCCGCCCCGTCCTTGATCGCGTTCATGCGCTGGGTCAGCTTGTTCCATGGCATCGCCAGCATTCTTTGCATGACGGTGATCGCGGCGGCAGCGCTTTGGTGGTACGGCCAACAGGAGAAGTTGCCGACACTCATGGCCATCGTGCCCGTTGGCATGCTGATAAATGTCGCGGTTAAATTCGCGGTGCGGCGCGATCGGCCCGATTGGGGTTATGGGCTGGGGACGCTGGAGACTTTCAGCTTTCCGAGCGGGCATACTGAAGGTGCGACGCTGTTTTACGGCGCAATTGTTATCTGGTTGTGGCCGCGCATCCGCACTCCCGGGATGCGGCTGGCGCTACTGATCGCCGCTATGGCGCTTGTGCTTCTGGTCGCGGCCAGTCGGATCGTACTGGGCCTGCACTTCCTGAGCGATTGCGTTGCCGCCGTACTGGAAGCGCTGGTGTGGCTGTCGATCTGTTTCCTGGCCGCTCAGCCGGCTGGCAGGTCTGCCAACCCGGTCCATAAAGAGCCATGACGCGGCCGATTGCCTTCATCCTCAACGGCCATGCGGGGCACGGTTTCGCCAGGACGTGGATGGACGAAAATCGAATCGCGATCGAAGCCGTCGCCGCAGGGGGACCGATCAGCGTGGTCGAAAACGGCGAACAGATCCGGGCTGCCGTGGAGCAAGCTTTGGCGTTGCGCTGCAAGGCCGTCGTCGCGGGCGGCGGAGATGGGACGCTGAATGCGGTCGCGTCGAAACTGGTAAACGTTCCAGTGGCATTTGGCGTCTTGCCGATGGGTACGCTGAACCATTTCGCGAAGGACTTGGGCATTCCGCTGGACCCCGCGGCCGCGTTGCAAAACATCGCTGCCGGGAACACGATATCCGTCGACATCGGCGAGGTCAATGGACACTTCTTTCCGCAACCTCCGCCCGAGGCCGCGGCGAAGCGAACTCGTTCAATCTATTGAGGCTGGAGAAGCACCGTGTCGAGGTGCAGCGCTTCGAGTGGGTGGAGGATGATCGGCGTTTCGCGCCAGCCGCGCGCCAACTCTTCGGACGAGAACTCACGGGATGGAAGCCGATCGACGACATTGCGTCCGCCGGCATGTAGCGCTCAGGCTCACCGAGCGGGCCCCACAACTGGATGCTATTGAACATCCAAGCGCCCGCGGACTGGCCCTCCATTTTTCCGGCGTCACCAAATCAACAAGGTCGGCAGATTCCCTCTTTGCCGGATTTGAACCTGCATGTCAGCGGCGCGAGC
>JANYBQ010000667.1 GCA_025360705.1 Betaproteobacteria bacterium
AGCTTCGCACAATTTGCAGGCAATGCAACGTTCCTCGCCATTCTCGTAACGGCGCAAAGCATGCAGGCCGCGAAAACGCGGGCTGGCAGGCGTTTTCTCTTCCGGAAACTGCACCGTGATCTTGCGCCGGAACATGTAGCGACCGGTCACGGCCATGCCCTTGAACAATTCCAGCAACATGAAGCTGGACAGGAAGTCCCTGAGCGAAAAAGGCGCGGATGCAGGCGCCGCGGAAGAGGCAATAGCAGTCATGGTCTCATTTCCAGATATTGAAGGAGGTCTGCATCCAGCCGCCGATTACCACCAGCCAGACCAGCGTTACCGGGATGAATATCTTCCAGCCCAGGCGCATGATCTGGTCATAGCGGTAACGCGGGAATGTGGCGCGAACCCACAGGAACATCGTGACCACCACAAAAGTCTTGGCGGCCAACCAGATCCAGCCGGGTATCCAGTCCAAAAACGCAAACGGCGACAGCCAGCCACCCAGGAACAGGAGGACGCACAAGGTGGACACCAGAATCATGTTGGCGTATTCGGCCAGGAAAAACATCGCGAACGACATGCCCGAATACTCGACCATGTGGCCGGCCACAATTTCCGACTCACCTTCCACCACGTCGAACGGATGGCGATTGGTCTCGGCCAGACCGGCGATGAAATAGACCATGAAAATCGGTAGCAGCGACAACCAGTTCCAGGACAGGATACCAATGCCATGCCCGGCGAACATGCCCTTGCCCTGGCCCATGACGATGTCGGTCATGTTCATGCTGGCCGACACCATCAGCACCACGACCAGGCAAAAACCCATCGCGATTTCATAACTGACCATCTGGGCCGAAGCGCGCAAGGCACCCAGGAACGCGTATTTGGAATTGGAAGCCCAGCCCGCGATGATCACGCCGTAAACCTCCAGCGAGGTCATGGCCATCAGAAACAGCAAACCGGCATTTACGTTGGCCAGTGCCACATCAGGGCCAAACGGAATCACGGCCCAGGCCGCCAATGCCGGCATGATGGTCATGATGGGGCCCAGCAGGAACAGACCCTTGCTGGCGGCGGCTGGCACGATGATCTCCTTGGTCATCAGCTTGAGTGCATCCGCAATCGGCGTAAACAAGCCGCTTGGGCCAATCCGGTTGGGGCCGTGGCGCAACTGCGTGAACGCAATCGCCTTACGCTCCCACAGGGTCAGATAAGCCACGCAACCCATCAAAGGCACCAACACCACCACGATCTTGACGAGTGTCCAGATCACGGGCCAGCCGACCAGCGTCCACCAAGGGGCGGACACCAGCCCGAGCCCACCGGAATAGATCTGATCGATCATGCCAGCGCCTCCTGGACGACGGCCCGGCCGTCGGCGCCGATCGAACTTCGACAAGCGCGCGCATCGGCCGTGAGTTGCAGCGAGGTCGCGCGACGCACGATCGAGTCGAGTTGGTAAATGCCGGCTACCGATGGCTCACCCGAGGCGGGAGCAAGGTCGATAGCGGCATCGGTCTGGTTATTCAGTTTGTCCTGCGCGACGAATGCGGCTTGCGCCCCGCCATCGAAACCCGCGCGCGCCAAAACTTCAAGCGACGATTCAAACTCGAACCCCTCCAGACCCAGCATATTGGCTAACACCCGCAATACCTTCCAGGCGGGACGCGCGTCGCCAGCCGGCTTGACTACCGCATGAAAGCTTTGAAGGCGCCCTTCCGCGTTCACAAAGCTGCCCGAGGTCTCGGTGAACGGGGCGATCGGCAACAGCACATCGCTGAACGCGAGGTTCGCCTTGAAAGGGCTAAGCGTCACCACCATCGAGCTGCCGGCCAACGCCGATACCGCGGCCGATCCCGCCGCCGAATCGAACTCCGGCTCGTTGTTCAGCAGTAGCACCGCCTTGAGGCCCCCGGCAAGCATCCGGCCCGCGTGTTGACCACCAGCGCCGGGCATGGCTCCGACAAGTTGCGCCCCAACGGTGTTGGCGGCTTCGGACAGATAACCGACCGTGGCGCCGGTGTGCGCGGCGATCCAGTTGGCCAGCGCAAGAAGGCTCGAAGCCTTGCCATGGTGCGCCGCCGCGTTGCCCAGCAGGATGGCTTTGCGCTCGCCGCCAAGCATGGACTTGGCGATCGCGACCGCAAGCTCGGTAGCGGTTCCAGCAGCTGGCGCGACAACGCCTTTTTCAGCTGCCAGCGCGGTAGCGATATCCGCCAGCGCCTGAGCCCACTGGGCAGACGGGAGCAGCATGGCGTTCGCAACCGGCATTGCCCAATCCTGCGCCTGCGTCTGGATGACATTCACGCTACCGCCCATGCGGGTTGCATGGCGAATACGCAACGCAAAAAGCGGATGGTCCTTGCGCAGATTGGAGCCCACCACCAAAACGCTCTGCAACTGCGAAAGCGACGCTATCGGCATACCGAGATACCGCACACCCGCGGACGCGGAGAAGTCGGCACTACGCAGTCGAAAGTCGATATTCTCGCTTCCCAGGCCGCGCATTACGGCACCGGCCAGATACAGCTCTTCAAGCGTGCTGTGCGGGCTGACCAGTGCCCCGATGCTGGCCGCCCCGTGGTCGGCCTTGATTTGCTTCAGGCCATTGGCGATATATTCGAGCGCCACCTGCCATTCAACCTCGCGCCATGCGCCACCCTGCTTCAGCATGGGTTTGGTCAAGCGCTCCGCACTGTTCAAAGCCTCGTATGAAAAGCGGTCCCGGTCCGCGATCCAGCATTCGTTGATGGCCTCATTCTCCAGCGGAACTACACGCATCACCTTGTCGTTCTTGACCTGCACTACCAGATTGGCGCCAGTAGAGTCGTGCGGGCTGATCGACTTGCGCCGCGACAGTTCCCAGGTGCGGGCGCTGTAGCGAAACGGCTTGCTCAGGAGCGCGCCGACCGGGCAGATATCGATCATGTTGCCGGATAGTTCCGAGTCCACCGACTCACCCACGAAGGTCTCGATCTCCGCGTGTTCGCCGCGGTGCGACATGCCCAGTTCCATCACGCCGGCTACTTCCTGTCCAAAACGCACGCAGCGTGTGCAATGGATGCACCGGCTCATCTCCTCCATCGAAATCAGCGGGCCCACATCCTTGTGAAACACGACGCGTTTTTCTTCTTCGTAACGCGACGAGGAAGCGCCGTAGCCGACCGCTAAATCCTGTAGCTGGCACTCGCCGCCCTGATCGCAGATCGGACAGTCCAGCGGGTGGTTGATGAGCAAAAACTCCATCACCGATTGCTGGGCCTTGATAGCCTTGTCGCTCTTGGTGCGCACGATCATGCCCTGCGTGACCGGCGTCGCGCAGGCCGGCATCGGCTTGGGCATCTTCTCCACGTCCACCAGGCACATGCGGCAATTAGCCGCAATGCTGAGCTTCTTGTGGTAGCAGAAGTGCGGGATGTAGATGCCCGCCTTGTCGGCCGCATGCATGATCATGCTGCCTTCGACAATATCGACTGGTCTGCCGTCGAGTTCGATTTCAACCATGGTCTGTTACCTGCTCAGACGGCCTTTCGCCGGGCCGCTCCAAGGAAGGCCAGCCCCCTCCGGGGGGCAGCGAAGTACTTGCGTCATCGGTTGCCACCGATGACGCGGCAGTGACGATCGTGGGGGTCTCATACATAGGCCGGGACCATACAGGTCTTATGTTCTACGTGGTATTCGAATTCAGGCCGGAAATGCTTGATCATCGCGCGCACCGGCATCGCCGCGGCGTCGCCCAAGGCGCAAATCGTGCGCCCCTGGATGTTGTCGGCGACCGAGTTCAAAAGGTCCATGTCGCTGGGCCGGCCGTGGCCGTTTTCGACCCGGTCCACCATGCGCGACAACCAACCGGTGCCTTCACGGCACGGCGTGCATTGTCCACAGGATTCGTGCATGTAGAAATAACTCAGGCGCTGCAGGGACTTGACCATGCAACGGCTGTCGTCGAGCACGATCACCGCGCCCGAGCCCAGCATGGACCCCGCCTTGGCGATCGAGTCGTAGTCCATCGTGCAATCCATCATGATGGCGCCGGGCAGGATAGGGGCCGAGGATCCGCCAGGAATAACGGCCTTGAGTTGCCGTCCGCGGCGCACACCACCGGCAATCTCGAGCAGTTTCGGAAATGGCGTACCCAAAGGAATTTCGTAATTGCCGGGCAGCTCCACGTCACCGCTGATCGAGTAGATCTTGGTGCCGCCGTTGTTGGGTTTGCCGCAAGCCAGATACGCGGCCCCACCATTACGGATGATCCAGGGTACGGCGGCAAACGTCTCGGTGTTGTTGATCGTGGTCGGCTTGCCGTACAGGCCGAAGCTGGCCGGAAACGGCGGCTTGAAACGTGGCTGGCCCTTCTTGCCTTCGAGCGACTCCAGCAAGGCCGTTTCTTCGCCGCAGATGTAGGCGCCGAATCCATGTACGGCGTGCAGCTCAAAACTGAATTTGCTGCCCAGAATCAGGTTGCCTAGCAGCCCGACAGCACGCGCTTCGTCAAGCGCTTCCTCGAACCGGTCGTAACTCTTGAAAATTTCGCCGTGGATATAGTTGTAGCCGACCGAAATGCCCATCGCATACGCTGCGATCACCATGCCCTCGATCACGATATGCGGGTTGAACTGAAGAATGTCGCGGTCCTTGCAAGTGCCCGGCTCGCCCTCGTCCGAATTGCACACCAGATACTTTTGTCCCGGAAACGAACGGGGCATGAAGCTCCATTTCAACCCGGTCGGGAAACCCGCGCCGCCACGGCCGCGCAAAGCGGATTCCTTGACTATGGCAATTACCTGATCCTGGGTCAGACCCTCGCCGCCATCGGCTGCGAGAATCTTGCGCAGTGCCTGGTAACCACCACGCGCTTCATAGTCCGCCAGACGCCAGTTGGAACCGTTCAGATCGGCATAAATCTGGGGGTTGATGTGGCGATTGTGAAAACAGGTTTCGAGCCCGGTTGCCTGGAACTGCGCCAATAACTGATCGGCGGTCATGGCTGGACCTGGGTTGACCTGAGGCCGTCGATCAACTGGTCCAGCTTTTCGTGGCTCATGAAACTGCACATGGTGCGGTCGTTGACCAGCAGAACCGGAGAATCGGCACAGGCGCCCAGGCACTCGCTCTGCTGCAAAGTGAACATGCCATCGGGCGTGGTTTCCCCCATGTGAATTCCGAGTTTGCGTTCCAGATGCTGCAAGGCGTTGGCGCCGTCGCGCAACTGGCACGGCAAATTAGTGCATACGTTGAGTTTGTATTTACCCACCGGACGCTGGTTGTACATGTTGTAGAAGGTGGTGACTTCGTGCACCGCGATCGGCGGCATGCCAAGATAGGCGGCCACTTCCCGTTCGCTCTCCACGCTCACGAACCCCGCCTCCTGCTGGACCATGGCCAGGCAGGCCATCACGGCCGACTGTTTCTGGTCCGGCGGATATTTGGCAACTTCACTGGCAAAACGCTGCTTTGCAGCTTCCGAGATCATCGATCAATCTCCCCAAACACAATGTCCATCGTCCCAATAATCGCCACTGCATCGGCGATCATGTGGCCGCGCGCCATCTCGTCCATGCCGGCCAGGTGGGCAAAGCCGGGTGCGCGAATCTTCAGGCGGTACGGCTTGTTGGCGCCATCGCTCACGATGTAGATACCGAACTCGCCCTTGGGGTGTTCGACCGCCGCATAGGCTTCGCCTACAGGCACGTGAAAACCTTCGGTGAACAACTTGAAGTGGTGGATCAACTCTTCCATGTTGGACTTCATGGATTCGCGCGAGGGAGCTGCGATCTTGTGGTTGTCGGTAATCACCGGACCGGGATT
>JANYBQ010000687.1 GCA_025360705.1 Betaproteobacteria bacterium
CGATTTGCAGCGTAGAGCCATCGCTTATCAAGTCGGCCACGTATTTGCCAATCGCTTGCTGCACCGGACCGATCTTCGGCAGGCCCACTTCGAGCACCGGCTCGCTGCTTTCCACCAGCGCGGTGACCTGGGACAGATGCACATGGCAGCGCCCGAAGGCAAACGGCACGTTCGGGTTTACCTCCAGCACCACCACACGCGCCTTGGCGATAGCGGCCATGGTGTAGTCGGCACCCAGACTGACGGCAAAATAACCGTGCGCGTCCATCGGCGACGCCATGGCAAACACCACGTCGGACAGAATCAGTCCGCGCTCGATCTGGATCGGGATTTCCGAGAAGTAATTGGGAGTGAAATCGATCCAGCCCTCCTTGCCGCCAGCGCGCGTGGCGCCGCCGTAAAAAAAGGCGACGTGGCGCACATGGTCCACAGTCTGCGGGTCGAGGTAAGCGTACTTGCGCATGGCCAAAATCTGCGCCACCTTCACATCGCGGAAGTCATGGCGCTGTTCGGACAGCGCGGTGAGCAGCGTGGGCGCCTCACCAACCCCGGTGGGCGAGATGATGAAGTCGCCATTGCGCAGCAGGCGCACGGCGTCGGTGGCGGATAGGCGCTTTTGCAGGTATGACTGCTGCAGAGACATGGTCTTCTCCCTTAGGGCGGATGGCGGGCGCCCAAGGGGCCATCATAAGTTGCCCCTCAACGCAACGCTGGGTGACGGCTCGATCCGCGCGCGGAAGCAGCGCGACCTTCGAGGCCGCAATCCCGAGAACATAGAATGCGGGCAGTTCAACTGCCGGTTATTCATGGACTATCCCGGAAATTTGTTTGTGGTTGCAGCGCCTAGCGGTGCTGGCAAATCCAGCCTTGTCAAAGCCTTGCTGGAGCTGGATTCGGTCGTCAAGCCCTCCGTCTCGCACACCACGCGGCCGCCGCGCGGGCAGGAAAAAGATGGCCGGGAGTATATTTTTGTATCGCCCGCGGTATTCGACGCCATGGTGCAGGCCGATGGCTTCGTGGAGTGGGCCGAGGTGCATGGCCATCGTTATGGCACGTCCCGGCACGCCATCGCCGCGCTTATGGAATCGGGCGCCGACGTGGTACTGGAGATCGACTTCCATGGGGCGATGGCGATCAGGCGGGTTTTCTCCAATACGGTGTCGATCTTTATCCTGCCGCCGAGCTGGGACGAACTGCGCCTGCGGCTCGAGCGGCGCGGCGAGGATTCGGCCCACACCATCGAGCTGCGCCTGCGCAATGCCGCGCTGGAAGTGGCGCAAGTTGAAAACTTCGACTTCGTTATAATCAACGACTCGTTTGACCGTGCGCTGTTTGACTTGAAGGCCATCGTGCACGCGCAGCGGCTCAAGTTCGCGGTCCAGCGCCGCGCCCGCGCCCAGACGTTCAAGTCACTGAACATCCCCTAGCGACCTTTTGAAAGAAGCCCATGGCCCGTATCACCGTTGAAGATTGCCTTGCCCAGATCCCAAACCGTTTCCAGCTGGTTCTCGCAGCGACTTATCGTGCACGTATGCTGAGCCAGGGCCACACACCCAAGATCGAGAGCAAGAACAAGCCCGGCGTTACCGCGCTGCGCGAAATTGCCGCCGGCAAGATCGGGCTGGAAATGCTGAAGAAAGTTCCGCTCTGAAAGCCTGATCGCTTCGTCAATAGTGGCACCCCTGACGGTGCCATTATTTTTTGCGGCTTGCTGGCCGGCGCCGCAGGCTATATTCAAGGGGTGAGCTCGCTCAACCTTCCAGCCGCACCCGCCAAACGAGGCCGTAAATCCAGCAGCGGCAGTAGCCTCAGCCCGGCGGCTATCAATGCGGCGGCGGCGAGCTTCGCAACACTCACCTCCAAGCTCGACTATCTACCCGCCACGGATATCGAAAAAGTCCGGCAGGCCTACAAGTTCGCCGACGAGGCGCACCTTGGGCAAATACGCGCCAGCGGAGAGCCCTACGTCACCCATCCGATTGCCGTGGCCGCGCAGTGCGCGGAATGGAAGCTGGACGCGCAGGCGCTGATGGCCGCGTTGCTGCACGACGCCCTGGAAGATTGCGGCGTCACCAAAATCGAGTTGATCGAGCGCTTCGGTTCGCCTGTAGCCGAACTGGTGGACGGCCTGACCAAGCTGGAACGGCTGCACTTCGCGACACGTGAAGAAAACCAGGCCGAATCGTTCCGGAAAATGCTGCTAGCGATGGCGCGCGACGTCCGGGTGATCCTGATCAAGCTGGCCGACCGCTCGCACAATATGCGCACGCTGGCCAATGTGGCGCGCGACAAATGGGCCCGGATTTCGTCCGAGACTTTGGACATTTACGCGCCGATCGCGCACCGCCTCGGATTGAACCAGGTCTACCGCGAACTGCAGGACCTGGCGTTTACTTACCTTTATCCCTGGCGCAACGCCATATTGTCGAAAGCGGTCGAGAAGGCACGCAGCCGCCGGCGCGACCTGATCAACAAGGTCCAGCGCGAACTCGAAGCCGCGTTCGCGGCCGCCAACATGAACCTGCGGATCGCGGGGCGCGAGAAATCGGTCTTCTCGATCTACCGCAAGATGCATCAGAAACACCTGAGTTTTGCGCAGGTAACCGACATCTATGGCTTTCGGCTGATCGTGCCGACGCTGACCGATTGTTATACCGCGCTGGGCACGCTGCACCAGCTCTACAAACCGGTGCCGGGACGGTTCAAGGACCACATCGCGATTGCCAAACTCAACGGTTACCAGTCCCTTCACACAACGCTGGTCGGGCCGTCGGGGGTCAATATCGAGTTTCAGTTGCGTACCGAGTCGATGCATCTGGTAGCCGAGTCCGGAGTCGCCGCGCACTGGCTCTACAAAGCCAAGAACCCGGATGCCGTGGCTTCGGAGCGGCTTGGCAATCAATGGTTGCAGTCGTTGCTCGATATTCAGCGCGAGACCGGCGACGCGGCCGAGTTCTGGGACCACGTCAAGGTAGACCTGTTCCCCGATGCGGTCTACGTATTTACGCCCAAGAGCCAGATTCTGTCCTTGCCGCGCGGCGCCACCGTGGTCGACTTCGCCTACGCGATTCACAGCAACGTCGGCGACCGCACCATGGCCGCCCGTATCAACGGAGAGCAGGCGCCGCTGCGCACCGAACTCAAGAACGGCGACGTGGTCGAGGTGATCACGGCGCCGATGTCCAGCCCGAACCCGGCCTGGCTGAGTTTTGTACGAACCGGACGCGCGCGCTCGAAAATCCGGCATCATCTGAAGACGCTGGCGCATGCCGAATCCGAGGATTTCGGCAAGCGCTTGCTGGCTCAGGCATTGCGTGGCGAAGGTATCGCGAAGTTCCCGGACGACGAGGCCGCCTATCAGGGCGTATGGGAACGCCTGCTGCGTTTCACGGGCAACAAAAACCGGGCTGAACTGTTGATCGATATCGGCCTGGGCAAACGTATTGCCACCATCGTCGCGAAGCGCCTGGTGTCTTTGCTGGCCGAGGAAACCGGCGAACGGCCCGACCCATTGCTGTTGACGCGCGAAAGGTTCACCGCGCATGAATCGATTGCGCAGGGAATTGTCACGCTGGACGGCAGCGAAAACGCATCGGTGCAGTATTCCCTGTGTTGCCGGCCGATTCCGGGCGACGCCATCGTCGGTTACCTGGGGCGTGGCGAAGGCCTGGTGGTGCACACCCGGGAATGCCCTATCGCGAGCAAGCTGCTGCAAAAGGACAGTGAGCGTTTCATTGACGTGGATTGGGCGGATGACCCGGTGCGCCCGTTCGAATCCGAAATTGTAGTGGAGGTGGTCAACGGCAAGGGCGTATTGGCGCGTATCGCGGCCGCGCTGGCCGCCGCCGAAGCCGACATTACGCATATCGACATGGGGCAGGAAGGCGCGCAGGAGGCGCTGGATTTGCATTTCATCGTCGCCGTAAGGGATCGCGTGCACCTGGATCTGGCGTTGCGCAACCTGCGCAGGACCTTATCGGTGACGCGGGCGAACCGGGTTTAAGCCGCGCCACCAGTCTGGCCGCCCTCAGGCCCTGACACCGTTCCGCCCCGCGACTCCCGTCGTGCTAGGCCGCCCCGGCCGCCGGAGCCGGATAGTCCACCCGCACGACCTCGATTTCTTCAACGCCCGCCGGCGTCACCAGATTGAGCACATCACCCACGCGCGACTTGAGCAGCGTGCGGGCAACCGGCGACACCCAGCTAACTTCTCCGCGTGTGCTGTCCGCTTCGTCGATGCCCAGAATCGTGACCGTCCGCTCATGTCCGGCGCTATCGAGGTAGGCCACCGTGGCACCGAAAAATACCTGATCGATACCGTGGTGCACACTGGGATTCGTGAGCTCGGCAATCTCCATGCGCTGGGTCAGGAACCGGATGCGCCGGTCGATCTCGCGCAGCCGCTTCTTGCCATAGATGTAGTCGCCGTTTTCCGACCGATCCCCGTTGCTGGCCGCCCAGTGGACGATCTCGACCACCTTGGGACGCTCGACATCGATCAGCTCCATCCACTCCGAACGCAAGCGCCCGTAACCGGACGCGGTGATGTAGTTTTTACCCACCGCCGGGGCCGACGGTAACTGGATCTCGTCTTCATCGTCGGTGTTATCCGACTCCCTGGTAAATGCCTTGCTCATGGTGCGCGCCAGTGTACTCGCGGCTGTATTGACGCCTATGGGAAGTCGCTACCGTGATGGCGGCTGGTGCTACGCCGCGACCCGAAGGCATTGGCGTAGACCCAGGTGAATTCGGCACCGATCAGGAAAATCTGCGCCGAGTAATACACCCACAACAAAACCACCACCAGCGACCCGGCCGCGCCAAAGCCTGAAGTCACGCCGCTGCGCCCGACATACAGGCCGATCAAGGTCTTGCCGATGGTAAAGAGCAGGGCTGTAAAAATGGCACCGATCCAGACGTCGCGCCACTGCACGTGTACCCGCGGCATGACCTTGTAGATAAACGCGAACATGACTGCTGCCAGCAAAAAGTCCACCAGCGCGTTGGTGGCCAATGCCAGAAAATACCAGCCGCCCAACATGCTGTTCCACCAACGTCCCATGGCAGCCAGACCGGCACTCGTGACCAGCGAAACCATCAGCAGAAAACCAATTGCCATGATCATGCCGAACGACAATAAACGCGAACGCAACAGGCTCATCCACCCGACCATGGTGCTGCGTGCCGGTACCCGCCAGATGCGGTCGAGCGAGTTTTGCAATTCTCCAAAAACCGAAGTCGCACCCACAAACAGGAGCACTACCCCCACAGCAGTAGCGGCCGCGCCTTCGGCGGGCTGTTGCACACTGGCCAGCAAGTCCTGCACCGCACTGGCGCCCCGGTCACCCATCAGGGCCTGGAGCTGGGCCGCGATCTCGCCGCGTGCCGCGTCCTGACCAAAAACCAGTCCGGCCACCGATATCACGATCAGCAGCAAAGGCGCCAGCGAAAACATGGTGTAGAAGGCCAGCGCCGCGCCCATGCTCGGCGCGTAATCGTCCAGCCATGAGGTCGAAACCCGCTTGGCCAGGATCCAGCAGGTACTGGCTTTGAGTTGCATGGTTTAAAAAGGAGAGGATGACTTGCGCCAAGCTTATGTCCCGGCACGCATCACACGTAGCGGACAGTCGCCTAAGCCCCGGTAGGACGGTGCCGACAGCCGATCCCGATTTCAGACTATGGACGCGGCGCGATGCGCGCACGCATCATATGCAGTCCTGATTGGAGAGCCATTCGTGTCGGTTTTTTTTGACATCACCCACACCACCCACTATCGTTACACGCAGCCGGTGACGCTGGGAGAGCACCGGGTGTTGTTTCGCCCGCGCGACAGCCACGACCTGCGGGTGCTGGCGACCGATATGCAGGTGACGCCGACCCCGGTGGACATCCGGCTGATCCAGGACGCCTATTCCAATTCGATAGCGCTGGTGCAGCCGCAAAGCCCGGCCAGCGAGCTAAAAGTGGTGTGTTCGTTCTCGGTCGAACATACCGGCACCAGGGCGCTTGACCTTCCGTTGGCCATCCGGGCCGAGGATTTCCCGTTTGAGTACAACGCTGAAGAGCGGCTGGTGTTGGCGCACTACCGAGCGCCGTATTACGACGACCCGCAAGGCACGTTGCGCGACTGGGCCAGCCGGTTCGTTCCGGCGCAAGGCGGAATCGGCACACGCGAACTGCTCGTGAACATGACCAAATCCATCCGCGACAGCATGTTGTACCTGGCGCGCTTCGACCATGGTGTGCAAACCCCGTACGAAACGTTGGAGTTGCAAAGCGGCACCTGCCGCGACTTCGCCACGCTCATGATCGAGGCGGTTCGTTGGCTGGGATACGCGGCCCGTTTTGTATCGGGTTATCTGTATACGCCCTGGCTCGACGACCAGACACAGCCCCTGATCGGTGTTGGAGCAACCCACGCCTGGCTGCAGGTTTACCTGCCCGGCGCCGGCTGGATTCCTTTCGATCCCACCAACAACCTGATCGGCGGCACCGACCTGATCCGTGTCGGCGTAGCGCGGCACGCCACGTTCGCCTCGCCGGTGAGTGGCTCATGGAATGGTTTCCCAGGGGACTATCTGGGTATGTTTGTCGATGTGCAGGTGCACAAACTCGCTTGAGCCGGTAACGCGGCCGCGCTGCTTGCACGGGAGCTGTTACCGGTTCAACCATTTGCGCAGCAGCCATGCAAGAAGCGGCGACAGGCGCGTGCGGGTATAGGCATCGGCCGCCTTCTTGATCGCCTCGGCCTGGGTCGGATAAGCATGGATCACGCGCGCCAGGGTGCGCAAACCGATGCCGGCCACCATGGCAACCGATATGCCATTGATCATTTCGCCCGCATGCCGGGCCACGATGGTGGCACCCAGAATCGTGTCGCTGCCTTCGCGTACATGGATCTTCACGAAGCCCTCTTCCTCACCGTCGGTTATGGCACGGTCCACGTCGTGCATAGGCACCGTGAAAGTCTTTACAGGAATGTCGCGTTCGCGTGCCTGCCTGACGTAGATACCCACGTGCGCTATTTCCGGGTCGGTGTAGGTGCACCACGGAATCGTCAAAGCACTCAGGCGTTTGCGGCCCAGGAACAAAGCGTTCTGTAGCACGATGCGCGCCGACGCGTCGGCGCTGTCGGTGAACTGGTGCTCCAGGCATACGTCACCGGCGGCGTAAATGCGCCGATTGCTGGTGCGCAGGAAGTCGTCCACCTGAATCCCGGTGGTCCGGTCATACGCGACCCCGGCCGCCTCCAGACCGAGCCCCTCCACCGCCGGCACACGGCCGATTCCGGTCAGAATTTCATCCACTTCAATTCTCGCGACATCCCCATCGTTGAGCAGCTCGACTCTTTTTTTGCCACCCTGGACGTGAACCTTGACCGCCTGGCTGTTGAGGTGGATCTCGACGCCATCGCGCGCCAATGCGTCCGACACCATCTGCGCCGCATCGCGTTCTTCCTTGGGCAAAAAAAGCGGCTCGTCGTGCGCAATCACGGTGCGGGTTCCAAAACGCGCAAACGCCTGGGCGAGTTCGCAACCGAGCGGCCCGCCGCCGATTACCAGCATGCTTCGCGGCAACACCGTCAGATCGAAAACGGTCTCGTTGGTCAGATAACCCGCTTCGTGCAGCCCCGGGATATTCGGCAACATGGATCGCGATCCAGTTGCGATCAACGCCTTCTTGAAACGCAGGCGTATGCCGTTGACCTCGACCGCATCGCGCGCGACAAAACGGGCCGCACCGGAGAACAGCGCGATGCCCTCCGCGACCAGCCTTTGCGCCGAATCGACGCGCCCGATACGCGTGCGTATACGCCGCATGCGGTCCATCGCCGCCGCAAAGTCCATGCGGATCTCGCCGGGTGCCACAACGCCATAGTTGGCCGCGTTGCGCATCTCGGCGTAAAGCCGGGCGCTGCGGATCAAGGTCTTGGAGGGAATGCAGCCGTAGTTCAGGCAATCGCCACCCAGTAAATTGCGCTCGATCAGTGCCACTGTGGCACCGAGAGCGGCGGCACCGCGCGCCGCCACCAGACCGGCCGGACCGGCACCGATCACCAGTAAGTGGTAAGGCTTATCGCGCATGCCCAAGCCACCCGCCTCTGAAGTTGGCGCGTCGCAGGCCGTTGCGAATATAAGCACTGGCGCGACCCAGTTTCCATGGGAATCCGGAGCGGAAGTTCTCGATCATCAACAGCATCATCCCCTGATCCAGACCGAACTGACCGTTCGATATCCACTCCCCTGCCCCTCCCTCGTGCACGGTGGCGTTGAACCCGCTGGCGTGCAGCAAACGCGCGTCACCGCCTTCGCTTCGCTGCATCAGCCCGCGCAAGGCCGGCAAGGCAATCTCCGGCGCAAATACCAATGCGCCCACCAATGACGACCCGGCCAGCGTGCCATCGTCGGGCCCGTACGGCACGCCCCGCGCCGCATAACCGTAAAACGCCTGGCGTCTCCCGGCCACCAGTTGCTGGTCGCCGCTCGGACCTTCGCCGGCCGAGATGCCCCAGCCATCTTGTCCGTAGCCTTCGAAGCCGCGCGGATTGCGAATCGCGTATTCGCGCTGCACATAGCTGGCGCGCCGGCTGTTCTCGAAGTAATCGCAGTTTTTTTCGCGCATGAAGTCGTCGCGGATGCCGCGAAAATCGATCCACGCATGCGAAAACTGATGGATGAAAAGCGGCCCGGCATACAAAAAGTCCTGGCCGTAAAAGTTCTCCCACTGATAGGTCACGGTCCATGCCTGGAAGCTTTCCGCGCTCAGCGCATGCGTCGGCGATCCCAGCCCCAGCACATACAGCAATAAAGCCTCGCTATAACCCTCCCAGCCGTAATGCAGGAACCCGCACTCGGGTTTCCAGCCATGGACTACGGCGCCACCCTCGCGCTGCGCCCAGCGCCAATCGACCCGGCGGTACAACCCATCCGCCAATTCGCGCACGGTGGTCTCGGCAGGGACGTTTTCGGTAAAGTACACCGCCGCCGCCAATACGCCGGCGATCAACAGCGCTGTGTCGATCAACGACAGCTCGGACTTCCATACGCGGGTGCCGCGCTGCATGTCGAGAAAGTGGTAATAAAAGCCGCGGTAACCGGTCGCTTCGGCGCCGCCGCTCTGGTCGCTGTCCGAGAAAAATCGAAGTATCCGCAGCGTGCATTGCGCCGCATCGCCACGCGCCATCCAGCCACGCTCGACCGCTACCGGGTAGGCCGACAGCGCCAGTCCCACCACCGCGATGCTGGAGGGGGCGCCAGCGCGGCTGGTATCGGCGACCAGGCCGGTGTGGGGGTTCGCGTTGCTCAGGAAATACTGGAATGAGGCGCGTTGCAGGCGGTCCAGCAGCCTCTCATCGGCGGCCGTCATCAGGCCTGCGGTAAGCGCCGCGGGACTAGGCGGAAATTGCCGCGTCGACAATGGTTTGCGCCTCGGCCAAAATGCGCCGTAAATGGTCGGGGCCCTGGTAGCTTTCGGCGTAAATTTTGTAGATGTCCTCGGTCCCCGAGGGCCGCGCGGCGAACCAGCCATTCGCCGTCACCACCTTGATACCGCCGATAGCCGCACCGTTGCCGGGCGCGTGGCTAAGAATGGTTTCGATCTTCTCGCCTGCCAGTTGCCTCGATGTGACCTGGCCCGGCGACAACGCCGCCAGTTGTTTCTTCTGCTGTGCGGTTGCCGGCGCCTCCAGGCGGTCCGCCACCGGAGCACCGAACTCGCGCGCCAGTTTTTCATATAGCTGGCCGGGGTCGCGGCCCTTGCGCGCGGCGATCTCCGCCGACAGCAGTGCCGCGGCCATGCCGTCCTTGTCGGTGGTCCAGACCGTGCCGTCGCGCCGCAGGAAAGTGGCGCCGGCGCTTTCTTCGCCGCAAAAGCCCAGTGACCCTTGCTGAAGCCCGGCGGCGAACCATTTGAAACCGACCGGTACTTCGTAGAGCTTTCGTCCTAGGCGCGCGGCCAGGCGATCGATCAGGCTTGTGCTGACGACGGTCTTGCCAATCGCCGCCTGCCGCGCCCACCGGGGACGCTGGGCAAACAGGTAGTCGATGGCAACCGACTGGTAATGGTTTGCCGGCAGTAGCCCCGCGCCGGGCGTGACGATGCCGTGGCGGTCATGGTCGGTGTCGCACGCAAAGGCAATGTCGAAACGGTCCTTGATGTCGATCAGCCGTTGCATCGCGTATTTCGACGAAGGATCCATCCGGATTTGGCCATCCCAGTCCAGTGTCATAAAGCCAAACCTGGGATCGACCGCGTCGCTGACCACCGTCAGGTCGAGCCGGTATCGCTCGCCAATCGCCGCCCAATAATGCACACCGGCACCCCCCAACGGGTCGACGCCCATGCGGATTTTCGAGTCGCGTATCAGGTCCATGTCGATCGCATTGGCGAGGTCGGCGACATAGCTGTTCAGATAGTCGTGCCGGTGCGTGCTAGCGGCCAGCAAGGCCCGTGCATGCGGCATGCGTCGCACGCCCTGCATACGCTGCTCGAGAAAACGGTTGGCAGCGGCCTCTATTGCACCTGTAATGTCCTGGTCCGCCGCGCCACCATGGGGCGGGTTGTATTTAAAGCCGCCATCACGCGGCGGGTTATGCGACGGTGTCACGACGATGCCATCGGCCAGTTTCGTGCTGCGCCCGCGGTTCCAGGTCAGGACGGCGTGAGAGATCGCCGGCGTGGGCGTGTATTCATCGCCTGTCGCCAGCATCGTTTCCACACCGTTGGCCGCCAGCACCTCCAGCGCGCTGGCGCAGGCCGGGCCGGACAGGGCATGGGTGTCGATTCCCAGGAACAGCGGCCCGTCGACGCCCCTGGTTTTGCGGTAATCGCAGATCGCCTGCGTGATCGCCAGCACATGCGCCTGGTTGAACGAACGGTCGAAAGCGGAACCACGATGGCCCGATGTGCCGAAGGCCACGCGTTGCGCCGCGACCGTGGGGTCGGGCAGCTGCGTGTAATAGGCATCCAGCAGTTTGCCCACATCGACCAGCGAAGCTGGCGGCGCCGCTTTGCCCGCCATGGGATCGATGTGGCTGGTGGATTGCGCAGGCGTGGGAATCGAAGTAAGGACAGGATCGAAGGCCATGGTCGCTACTCCGGAACCTACGGCCGGTTGGCGCTGGAACACAATAGTGGGCACATTGGCGAGCACATCGCGTGGTCCATTTCCAAACAATGCCAAAGGGGTTGAATCATGTTTAGTCTGGCTGTTCCCTGGTGGGAGTTGGTTATCCGCAGCATAGTGGTATTTGGCGCGTTGTTGCTGTTGCTGCGGTTGACCGGCAAACGCCAGGTCGGCCAGCTTGCACCCAACGATCTGGTGCTGCTACTGATTTTGTCGAATGCGGTGCAGAACTCGATGAACGCGGGGGACAACTCGCTGATCGGCGGGCTGATTTCGGCCATAACGCTGGTGCTGTTGAACTATGTCGTCAACCTGGGGGTACGCAAAAGCAGAAAGGTGGAGCGGTTTATAGACGGGCGTCCACAAATTCTGGTCCGTGACGGCGCATTGTTCGAAACCGCGTTGTCGGAGGCCGGCATCACGCGCGCCGAACTTAACGGTGCGCTGCGACAAAACGATTGCAGACATCTCAAGGACGTGCATCTTGCCATCCTTGAGACGAATGGGTCGATCAGCGTCTTGAAGCACGGCGCAACGGACGCCTAAGGCCGGTAAGCGGCTTTTATGCTGCCCCAACCGCGGTTGGGGCAACATGGCCAACTCGGTCCGGATTCATTTCTTTGCGAATCTGGCTTTCGCCGTGGACATGCAATTGTTTTTTGCGTCACCTGCCATGGCATCGCATTTCTCCGCTGCGACCTTATAGTCGGCATCGCGTTTTTCCTGCGCACCATCGGCCTTGGCCTCACTCACTTTTTCGGAAGTCTTGGCATCCGCCAGCGCTTTGACCTGGGCTGCCTTGGCTTCCTTGACGCAGACGTCCTTGGCGTTTCCGGCCTGGTCATCGCATTTTTCCTTGGCGACCGCATAGGTGGATTCAGCCTTGGCCTTGGCTACCTTGTTCTGGTCGGCGGCTTTGCCGGTATAGGAGGCTTCGAGTTCGGCACGCGCAACTTTTTCCTTGCCTTTGGCTTCCTCGATACACACGTCCTTGGCATTCTTGGACATGCTGTCGCACGCCGCCTTGTCAGTCTTGTATTCCGCGCTTATGCGGGTCTTGCCCGCCTTATAGGCGGCTTTGTCCATCGACATGGTGGCGGACTGCACGGCCGTCATAAGCAGCATGGTCGCAATAGCGATCGAAGTCTTCAAACTGAATATTGTTTTCATGGGGAGTCCTTTTTAAGTTGGGTGGGTAAAAGTGAAACGGGAAACATGTAAAAGAAAATTCGCGGTCTGTCATTCTTCGAGGTGCATGCCGTCAAAACCCTCGAACGAGTGCACCGTGGCGGCCTCGTTCATGATCGCGAACCAAGCCATCGCGGCCAAGCCTAACAATGGAAGAATGGCGATCGCCGCTGCCAATAAAGCTACGCTGCTCATACTGATACTCCAATAGGTTTTCGAGGTTCGGGCGGATGAGGATTCAATGCAGACGACCGGTCCATGCAGTTGCACCTCTACGCGCCAGCCGCGATGTGGATGGAGTGTCTTGGAGGCGTTTGAATACAGCTAGAGGACTGCATCGCCAATCCCGGTAGTAGATGTCCTACGTGCACGGCATGTATAAAAACGCGTTTTCGAAAAAGCCAGGTATCTTTCTTACAAACGAGAGTCCGGCTGACCGATTCACGGCGCTCAAGATAGCCGTTTCAATAGAATTGCCGTAGCCAGGTCACCCCTACTTTTTTAGCGCCATGCTTGACTCTCCCACTCGCGTTGACATCGCCATGTCACCTCAGGACGACGGTGTAGCGGGCTCTAACCCGCCGTCACTCTTACATTGCGCCCGTATGGAAATCGACTGCACGCTGGCTTACCAGCTGGATGGACCGACCGAGTTTATTTTCCTGATCCATGCGGCGGTGGGCACCAGTCAGGCTTTGGTCGAAGAATCTTTGGTATTGGAACCAGCCACGGGTTTTCGCACCTATTCCGATCCGCGGTCGGGCAACCGTTTTTTGCGGCTTGAGGGCGCAGCCGGTCCGCTAAAGCTGAATTACCGTGCCGTGGTGGATCGCACCTACGAACCGATCGACCCGACCGCGCCCGAAGTGGCGGTGCACGACATTCCCGACAACGTATTGCGTTTCCTGATGCCAACCCGTTATTGCGAGTCAGACCACCTGGGCCTGGTAGCGCAGAAATTGTTTGGCGGGTTGCCGCGCGGTTATGCACGCGTCCAGGCGATCGCGGACTGGGTGCGCGCCAATATCGACTACCGCATAGCATCTACCAACGCCACCACCACTGCCCGCGATGTTTTCGTACAGCGCGAGGGGGTGTGCCGAGACTTCGCCCATCTGTGCGTCACCTTCTGCAGGGCTCTCAACATACCCGCGCGGCTGGTATGCGGATATTGCAGTTTTCCGGAGCCGCCACCGGATTTCCACGCAATCTTTGAAGCTTATCTGGGCGGCCAGTGGGTCCGCTTCGATCCCAGCGGCATGGCACCGGTGGAACATGTGGTGCGAATCGCCGCCGGTCGCGACGCCAAGGATGTGGCTTTCGCCACTATCTACGGGCCCGCGCGTATGACCGCCATGAGCCCGCAAGTCCGAATGGTGTCGGAAAACGTCGGTAAAAAGGAAAATGCCGCGTAGGAATCGTCTTACAAAGACACGGGGCGCGCGCTCAATGGTGCGCTTCGAAGTTGAAATGCATACTCAGAAAATTGAAACCTCAATTTTCCATGGGCGACAATTTTCCTCGGCAACGAGATCTCCGCACATCGGCAAGCCGTGACATAGCCATGCATCAGCTCAGGACCTATATCGTTGAAGACAGCGCTGTCATCCGCGAGAGCCTTATCGCCACCCTGGAAGAGTTGGCGCCGGTCCAAGTGGTGGGTACAGCCGAGGACGAGCTGACGGCGGTTCAATGGCTGTCGAAGTTGGGCAACCACGCTGACCTTGTGATCGTCGATATTTTTCTAAAGGGTGGTTCGGGCCTGGGGGTAATCCGGGCTGCCCACGGCCAGTCGCGGCAGCGCAGTCTGGTGGTTCTGAGCAATTACGCGACTGCGGATATCCGGCGCAAATGTCTGGAATTGGGCGCCGACCGGGTGTTCGACAAATCCAATGAGATCGATGCGCTGATCTCGTATTGCAGCGCGCTTGCGGCCGGAGAGACCCACCCCGGGATGCTCAACTGACCCCGGTTACTGGATCAAACCGTTTTTTAGCGCGTAGTAGGTCAGGTCGCTGTTGGATTCGAGCTTCATCTTTTCCATTACCCGGGTACGGTAGGTGCTTACCGTTTTTACACTGAGCGACATGCTGATGGCCATATGGCCTATGGTCTCGCCCCTGGCCAGGCGCAGGAAAACCTGCAACTCGCGTTCGGACAATTGTTCGTGAAGCGGCTTGTCGGCACCGCCGCCCAAACTATCGGCAAGGCGTTCGGCAACACCGGCAGTGATGTATTTGCGACCCCGGTACACGGTGCGGATGGCCTTGACGATTTCTTCCGGGTCACAGTCCTTGTTAAGGTAGCCGCTGGCGCCCTGGCGCAGCAGCGTGGTGGCGTAGTGCTCTTCTGGAAAACCACTCAAAATAAGCACCGGCAGATCCGGCGCGCGCGCCTTGATGGCAGCCAGTGCGTCCACCCCGCTTTGGTCCGGCATCGAAATATCCATCAGGATCACATCTACCTCGCCCTTGCGCACGATGTCGATGGCCTGGCGGCCAGTGGCCGCTTCGGCAACCACTATAAAGTCGATCTGATCGGCAAAAAACTGACGCAGCCCGGCGCGAACCATGGCGTGGTCGTCAACGATGGCAATTCGTATCATGGTGAATAACGGGTTGGAAAAGGTGTAGGAAAACAGTTTTACACATGATCCCACATTTTGGAGCAGACCTTGAAGATGGATGTTTTAACGGCCGTTAAACGCAGCCCGTTCGTGTTTCCGCTGGCCTGCCTGGCGGTGCTGGCCATGGTGTTCATCAGCGAAGCCTCTTATTGGCGCTCTGTCAACTCGCTCGACGAGCTACGTAAGATGGGTACCGCGCGCTCCGCCATCCAGGGTCTGGCCCAAAGCATCCTGGATGCCGAAAGCGCACAACGCGGCTACCTGCTGACGGGGCACAAGGAATACCTGGAGCCCTACGATACCGCGCTCCCCCAAATCGATGAGGCATTCAAGTTTCTCGACGCCTACTACGGCGAAGAACCGGTATCGCGCGACATCGTCGGGCAGCTGCACGGTTTGACCGAAACCAAACTGTCGGGACTCGCGCTGGCGATCCGGCTGCATCAGGAGGGCAAGGCCGAAGCCTCGCGTGACCTGGTGTTAAGCGGTATCGGCAAGGAAAAAATGGAGGCGATCCGGTTGCTCGGTGCCGAGTTGCTGAAGCATGAAACCGCCAACGTCACGGAGGCCCGTAACGCGATCTACCGCACCATGACGATAAGCCGCATCGGCGTGGCGGGACTGAGCGCGATCAGCCTGCTGGCGCTGTTTTTGTACCTACGCCAGTCGTCTGCCTTCGAGAAGCAATTGCAGCAACAAAAACGGCTGGTGCAGGCCGAGCGCGACCGGCTCGAGATCGAGGTAAGCCACCGCACCACGCAATTGACAGAGTTGACCCAGCACTTGCAGACCGCGCGCGAAGACGAACGCAGCCGGCTGGCGCGCGACCTGCACGATGAACTTGGCGCGCTGCTCACGTCGGCCAAGCTCGACGCCGCGCGTATCAAGTCGCGACTGGCTGGCACGGCGCCGGAAGCGCTGGAGCGCCTTGCCCATTTGGTGGAAACACTCAACAGCGGCATTGCGCTCAAGCGCCGCATCATTGAAGACCTGTGGCCGTCGGCACTGAGAAACCTGGGACTGGTCGCCACGCTTGAAATCCTGGTCCGTGAATACGCCGAAGGCTCCGGTATCCAGGCGCACTGCAGGTTTGAACCGGTGCGCCTGGAGGCCAGCGCCGACCTTGTGGTCTACCGCATGGTGCAGGAAGCGATTACCAACATCACCAAATATGCCCAGGCGCGCAATATCTGGGTGGTGCTGGGAATGCACGAAGGGCAAGTGGAAATATCGGTGCGTGACGACGGCGTCGGCTTCGACCCCAAGTTGCAACGCGGTTCGGCCCACGGACTGGTTGGCATGCGCTTTCGCGTAGAAGCCGAAGGCGGCACCCTGACCGTCCAATCGGCTCCCGGACAGGGCACGTCCATCCGCGCGAGAATGCCGCAGTCCACGGCACGCGGGGACATCGGGTCGCATGCTCAGATTTGAGACGGTGCGCTTCACCGCGCTGCTGTCAGCGGCCTCCTACGCCGCTTACTGTGCTCTCCCGACACTTTAGCGGCAGCGTAGCCTATCGCGCCGGGCAGTACCTCCGGCGACACTGATTTCACCGCGGCGGAAAGTTCTCAGGAACCTTCTTAACCGGGATTGGTACGCCTAAACAAACAGGAGATCGTCATGTTGCATTACGCCGTAGTTTTCTTCGTGATTGCATTGATTGCCGCGCTATTCGGCTTTGGCGGTATTGCAGCTGGCGCCATGGGCATCGGCAAAATTCTGTTCATCGTATTCGCCGTTCTGGCCGTGGCCAGTTTCCTGGTTGGTTTGCTGCGTAAAAGCTGACCCGCCGATTGCATCGCAATTTTTATCTAAACCCCCACCTAGGAACCATCATGCCCGCTAATAGCCTTGTACAAGATACCAACAAATTTTCCGGTCAGGCCAGCAGTCTCGCCGATCAAGCCGCGAGTTCCGCTGACAGCGCCATTAAATCGACGCAGCGCGCTACCAACAGTGCGTTCGACAGCCTGGCGGGCGGCGTGCAGGACCTGCGCCACCAGGCCGGCCCCATGATCGACCGCGCGGCGAGCCAAGCCACCGATCTGGCGCAACGTGGCGCCGACACCGTGCGCGACACCGCACAGCAACTGCGGGAACGCGCGCTGCGCGCCTCCGACGTTACCGTCAACTACATCCGGGAGGAGCCCGTCAAGGCGATGTTGATCGCCGCCGCGACCGGTGCCGGCCTGATGGCCTTGATAAGCCTGATGACGCGGTCCAGCGACCGCCGCTAAATCCCTGCTGCCGTCTCACTATTGCTTTCGGCCGTCCCGACCATGCACCCCCTGTTTCATCTGATCGCGACCCGACCGCACCTTCTTTTCGACCATGCGGAAGGTTATGGGGAGTTGATTGGCGCGGAAATGGACACCGTTGGGGCAAGCTGGAAACGCAGTGCAATGCTGTATGGGGTAGCGGCGTTTTTGCTGACCCTGGGTGTAGGTCTGGCTGGCGTCGCTGTTTTGTTGTTGGGCGTTTATCCCACAGCCCAGATGCCAGCGCCGTGGGTGCTGATAGTCGTTCCGCTGGTGCCGATTGTCATAGGGGTGGGCTGCCTTTTGGCGGCGCGAACCACCCATGAGACCCGGGTATTCGACAACCTGCGTCGGCAGCTGGCGGAAGATGTGGCAATGCTGCGTGAAGGGGATGCAACATGAGCGAAGTGACTGTAGCCTGTGAACGTCTGGCTTTGTCGCGTGACCGCTTGCGTAATGCACTACGCGCCAGCGCGGCGGCACCCATCAAAAATCGAACTCCTTTGCACCTCGCCGGGATTGTTGCCAAGGATGCAATCGATGCCGCGGTGCAACCGCTGGCGCAACGCAATCCCATCGGCATGGTCCTTGGTGCCGCGCTGGCCGGTGGCATGCTGATGTGGAGCCGGCCATGGCGCTGGTTACTTACTCCGGCTCTGCTGGCGACCCTGTTGCCTCAGCTGGCGAGCAAGGCTTTCAGCAATCGCGCACAGGTGCCGTGGTTCAAGTTGTTGTCCTCGCTGACCCGCTCCCACCACAAACCGGATGCGGGGCAGATTGACCGGCGCCAGTGAGGATTGCATGAACGAAAACCTGAAGTCACGTAACCGGCTACGCGGAATGTATGAGGAAAATATAGCCGGGTTAACCACCGACTATGCGCAACTCCGGCGGCGTCTGCTGGACCTGAGCCTTGAGTCAATCAGGAACAAACGGGCGATCGACGACATGCTGCTGCGGCTTCAACCGGCTCTGCGCTTACCGCTGCTGGAGCATTGATGCCCCGCATGATCTGGAAAGGCGCCATCAGCTTTGGACTGGTGCATGTGCCGGTTGCGCTTTATCCAGCCTCGCAGGAGGTGGGGGTGGACTTCGACTGGCTCGATAAGCGATCGATGGACCCGGTGGGTTACAAAAGAGTCAACAAACGCACCGGCAAGGAAATAAACCGTGAAGACATTGTCAAAGGCATAAAACTGGATGACGGCGACTATGTATTGCTGAGCGAAGAAGAGATCAAGGACGCGTTTCCCAAAAGCACGCAAACCATCGAGATCGAGTCCTTCGTAAAGGCCAGCGAAATTCCGTTCATCCTGCCCGAGAAACCGTTTTACCTGGAGCCAATCGGTAAAGGCGAACGTGTCTACGCTTTGTTGCGCGAATCCATGTTGTCCGCGGGTGTGATCGGCATTGCGCGGGTGGTGATGCATACCAAGGAGCATCTGGCCGCGTTGGTACCCTCGGGTCCGGCCCTGATCCTGAATACCATCCGCTGGGCCAGTGAAGTCCGCTCGCCTGCCGAGTTGAAATTGCCGGCACCGGGGAAGGGAGGCAGCCTCAAGCCGACCGAGCTGAAAATGGCCGCTCAGTTGATCAGCGACATGACGGCGCCGTGGAAGCCCGAGACTTATACCGACACGTTCACCGCAGCGGTGGAAGCATTGGTGCAGGCCCGGCGTGATGCTGGAAAAACATACCAGGTAACGCCGCTGGAAGATGCGCCGGAACAGGTCAGTTCTTCCAACGTTGTGGATCTTACCGATTTGCTGGCCCAAAGCCTTGCCAAACGCAAGCCTTCGACTGACGCACAAAAAGCCAGCTCCGATCTGGCACTGAAGGCCCCGGCTCCAAAACGCGCTCCGCGCAAGCGGGCGTAAAGCGCATCGGTCATGGGCATCGCCGTTGCTTGCGGTGCTTCAGACTCGTGGCATCGAACAACGAATTTTCCAGCTGCCGCAGCGGTGTGTCGCGCATTAATTGCTCGCCCGATAAATTTATTGCTAACGCAAAAGTTCTTTATGAAACACATTTTTATGCCCGCCGACCGCTCCGTGCAGACGCTCGCTGCACTGCGCGAATAAGAGACCTATGCTGATCGACATCGGTTACGACATCGAACTGGCGCTCAGCGCTCCCACCGCGCTGATTTATTTGCTGCGCGTTCATCCAAACCGCGAGCACGAGCTGCAAGGTTCCGAAAGTTTCCAGATACAACCGGCGCTGGACGCGCGCGAGTACTTCGATTCATTCGGCAACCGCTGTGGGCGCATTCAGATACCCGCGAACGTATCGACGGTGCGTTTGACCAATCGGGCACGGATTTATGACAGCGGCCTGCCAGACCCGGTCAACTATGGCGCCTACCAATACGCGCCGCAGGAACTGCCGGAAGAAGTATTGCAGTTCCTGTTGCCCAGTCGTTATTGCGAGGTGGATAGCGAACTGCTGGGCTTTGCATGGGCCAATTTCGGGCATACGCCGCTGGGCTGGAGACGAGTCCAAGCGATCTGCGATTTCGTCAACCAGCGTATTCGCTTCGACTATGGCGCCGCACGTCCCACCCGCAGTGCGCTGCAGGGGTTTCACGAGCAAACGGGGGTATGCCGGGATTTCGCGCACCTGGCAGTTACCCTGTGCCGCTGCATGAACATACCGGCGCGCTATGTGACCGGATACCTGGGCGACATCGGTATTCCGCCAGTGCGTTATCCGATGGACTTCAGCGCATGGTTCGAGGTCTACCTGGGAGGCCAGTGGTACACCTTCGATGCCCGACACAATACGCCGCGTATTGGCAGGGTCGTGATGGCCATGGGTCGCGATGCCGGAGACGTGCCCATCACCATGACTTTCGGCCCTAACTCACTGACGCGTTTTGAAGTAATCACCGATGAAGTAACGCAAGCGTAAGCGGCGTTTCTGGAACGAATTTCATGCACGGCGTCGTTCCCTGGACCAATCTGGAAGAAGCCATCGCGGTACTGGAAAATCGCCGCGACCTTTCGGCACGCCAGATCGATGCCTTGAGCCAGGACACAACCGATCGGGAGGTGCTGCTTGTGCTGCAGTACGTGGCCCTTGCAAGTATGTTGAGGGTTGCCGACTGGGCCAACCAACAGGGCTGGCGGCTAGCGGGCGCAGCGGGCAATTTACGTCCCTACGTGCAGGACGACATCCGCGCCTTGATCCAGAATCCTCCGCCGGGCGCGGACCCGGCATTACAGGATCTCGCCAGGGAAATATTTGCGCTCAACAGCAAGGCCGTGAAGAAACTTTTCTGGTAGTCGATCCGCGGCTTCACGCTTGTACGATTTGCTAGCCGTCGCCCCGTAACGGATGACAGCGGTTCACGCGACTGTCCTACACAGCTTGCGAAATCTGGACCTAATCTCGATGCGGCGCCATTGCCACTTAATTCCCGAA
>JANYBQ010000002.1 GCA_025360705.1 Betaproteobacteria bacterium
GTTCCGGGGATTCGGCCAGCGCTGCCCTAAAGCAGGCCGCGACGCACCACGATTGTGAACAAGACTATGCACTGAAGACAGATTTTGCGAACACGGACATCAAGGCCTCCGAGGCCTTTGATGGATGGTTTCCCTCTCGACACCTCACCCACAGCCCTATGGAGTTGGAGACACCCTCCCACATGGCATGCAATTTGCATTTGTGTTCACACTAAGGGTTTTCCCGGTCTATTTTTGTGCACATAAATTTTATACTTTGTTAACAATTTAATTTACTTTAATTATTTTTTGTGCACAATAGCGCCCAGACTTTCCGCCAAAGATCATGACCCTCAACCCCAGCAAGTCCCAGGACCACCTCGCGGAAGGCCACGCGGCAGACGCGCCTTCGCTCGACGAAAGCGACGAGACGCGTATCCAGCAGCAAATCGAACTCGCGATCTACGAGCACCGCGTCAAGCCCGGCACCAAGCTACCTGAAGGTGACCTGTGTCGTATCTACGGGACCACACGCGGCGTCATCCGCAAGGTGCTGGACCGGCTGGCGACAGAGCAGCTGGTGGATCTGATCCCGAACCGGGGCGCCTTCGTGGCGCGGCCCTCGGTGGAATACACGCGCGACACCTACGGCCTGCGGCGCATCCTGGAAGCAGGTGTGGTGCGCACGCTGGCCAAGAGCCGCCAACAGCTCTGGCTCAGCGACGTGCGCCTGCAGGTGGCCGAGGAGCGCGAAGCCAACCGCGTTGGCGACAACGGGCGTTATATCCGGCTGGCCGGCAAGTTCCACCTCGATCTGGCGGCGGCCACCGGCAACGCGGCGCTCAACCAGCATCTGAAACGTGTGGTGTCGCAGACCTCGCTCATGACGGCGCTGTACGACGTGCCGGGCACCAACACCTGCTCGGTGCACGAGCATCTGGAAATCCTGGACGCCATCGAAGCCGGCGATTACGCCAATGCCGAGCGCCTTATGGAAGACCACCTGATCGGCTGCGAACGCCAGTTGCGCCTGGACGAAGAAGACGCGCCAAGCCTGGACCTGGCCCAAGCCCTGGCAGCGGCACCAGACACCGTTGCGCCTGCCGCTGCTGTAGCGGCACACCGCAAGTCCAAGCGCAAGGGCCTCGCCGTCCCAAGCGCCAAAGCATCCTCCGGGGCGGCAGCCGAGCAGTTCGTCGGGACAGGCAAGTCCTCCCTCAAAAAATCCACCAAGAAGGCGTCCGCCAAGGTGCCCGCCCGCAAAGCCGAGCCCTCCAAGAGCAAGCGCGCGCCCAGCCGCAAGACCGGCAAGAAATAAGTTTCGTTTCATCTTTCACCCAAGGAGTTAGTTCTCATGAAAAAGCAAATGCTGGCAATCGGACTGGCGCTATCCCTCGCCTTCGGGTCTTCCGCCATCCAGGCCAAGACCTTCACGTGGACCGCGTCGGCCGACGCCTTGTCGATGGACCCGTATTCGACCAACAACTCGTTCACCAACTCGTTCATGAACAATATCTACGAAGGCCTGGTGCGCTTCAACGAAAAGGTGGAGATCGAAGCGGCGCTGGCCGAGTCCTGGTCGTCGGTCAGCCCCACGGTGTGGCGCTTCAAGCTGCGCCGCAACGTCAAGTTCCATGGCGGGGAGCCCATGACGGCGGACGACGTGGTGTTCAGCTGGCAACGGGTGAATACGCCGGGTTCGATTTCCAAGCTCAACCTGGGCGACGTGAAGGACGTGCGCAAGGTCGATGGGTTCACGGTCGATGTCGAAACCAAGGCGCCGTTCCCGCTGCTGCTAAATGAGATGCTCAACCTCACCATCATGAGCAAGACCTGGTCCGAGGCCAACAATGCGAAGGAAGCCAGCGACCTGCAGCAGAAGAAGGAAAACTACGCCAACCGCAACACCAACGGCACCGGTCCCTTCATGCTCAAGTCGCGTGAAGTGGACGTCAAGACCGTGCTGATGGCCAACCCGGCCTGGTGGGACAAGCCCAAGCACAACCTGACCGAGGTGGACTTCACGCCGATCCAGTCGGACGCCACGCGCACCTCCTCGCTGCTGTCGGGCGCGCTCGACGCCACCGTCAATGTGCCGCTGCAGGATGTGGCGCGCATCAACAGCTCGGGCGCCTTCACCGTTGTGCAAGGCCCTGAACTGCGCACGCTGTTCCTGGGCATGGACCAGTCGCGCGACGAACTGCTCTACTCCGACGTCAAGGGCAAGAACCCGTTCAAGGATATCCGCGTACGCAAGGCGCTGTACCAGGCCATCGACGTGGAAGGCATCAAGCGCGCCGTGATGCGTGGTGTGTCCTGGCCGGCCGGCATGGTGCTGGCACCCCAGCTCAACGGCGCGCCCAAGAATCTCAATACACGCGTGGTGCCCTTCGACCCCGAAGCCGCCAGGAAGCTGCTGGCCGAAGCGGGTTACCCCAACGGCTTCACGGTCGGCATGCAGTGCCCCAACAACCGCTACGTGTATGACGAGCAGATCTGCCTGGCCATCATCTCGATGCTGGGCCGCGTGGGTGTCAAGATCACGCCGCAAATCGAGCCGGTAGCCAAGTGGAACGTGCGTCTGAACCAGCAGGACATTTCGCTCTACCTGATAGGCCATGCCGGGCTGCCGATGGCGGACTCCTATGCCCTGCTGTCCGACGTGGCGGCCACGCGCACCAAGACCGAGGGCGGCCTGAATGCCGGCGGTTACTCCAACCCCGCGTTTGACGCGCTGTTGCCCAGGATCGCGTCCGAGCTCGATACCAGCAAACGCACGGCACTCATCGGCGAAGCCACCGCCATCATCCGCAACGACGTGGCCTACATCCCGCTGCACCAGCAACCCATTACCTGGGCCGCGCGCAAGGGCGTGGAACTGAAGCAGGCGCCGGACAACCAGCTGCGCCTGTGGCTGGTGACCGCTCCCTGAGCGGATTCGCCCCGACGACACGCCTTCACAACCCAGGCCATTCCCATGCTGCGTTTTCTCTCAACCCGTCTGTGGAATGGCCTGCTGGTGATGATAGGCGTGACCTTCATTTCATTCTTGCTGTTCAACTACATCGGCGACCCAGTCAACAACCTGCTGGGCGATACGGTCACCATCGCGCAGAAGGACGCGATGCGCAAGTCGCTCGGTCTGGACCAGCCGCTGCTGCTGCGCTTCGTCAAATACGTTGGCCTGGCCGCTCGCGGCGAGTTCGGCATCTCCTACCGCAACCTGGAGCCGGTACGCCAGTTGCTGGTGTCCCGCGTACCCGCCACGCTGGAACTGAGCCTGTGCGCCGCCATTCTCGCGCTGGGGCTGGGGATACCGATGGGGGTCTATGCCGGCATCAAGCGCAATTCCTGGCTGGCCCAGACCATGCAGGTGGTGTCGCTGATCGGGGTCTCGGTGCCCTCGTTTTTGACCGGCATCATCCTGATCCTGATTTTTTCGGTGGAGCTTAATTGGCTGCCGGCTTATGGCCGCGGCGACGTGGTGCGCTTCGGCGCCTGGAGCACCGGGCTGCTGACCGTCACTGGCCTCAAGTCGCTGATCATGCCGGCCATCACGCTGGCGCTGTTCCAGCTCACCTTGTTCATGCGCCTGGTGCGCTCCGAAATGATGGAAGTGCTGCGCACCGACTACATCAAATTCGCGCGGGCGCGCGGCATCGTGGACCGCTCCATTTACTTCCACCACGCGCTCAAGAACACGCTGATCCCGGTCATCACGGTGGCAGGCCTGCAACTGGGCTCGCTGATCGCCTTTTCCATCATCACCGAGACCGTATTCCAGTGGCCCGGCATGGGGCTGCTGATCATCCAGGCCATCACCTTCGGCGACATACCGGTGATCGCAGCCTATTTGATGCTGATCGCGCTGCTGTTCGTTGTAATCAATGCCATCGTGGACCTGCTGTACTTCCAGGTCGATCCCCGAGTGAGGCTGGCATGATGAAGGCGACCCCCGTTGCGGACGCACTGCGTGGTGCCGCCGCCCACCCCACAGCCCGTTCCGCGGTGTTCTCGCCCGATCCGGCACCACCCTCGACCTGGAGCCGCTTCCTCGACAGCGACTTCATCTACAGCTTCAAGCGCTCTCCCACCGCCATGGTTTCGGCGGCCGTGCTGTTGCTGTTCATCCTGATCGCGCTGCTGGCCCCCTGGCTGGCACCGCAGAACCCTTTCGACCCAGCCGCGCTGGAGCTTATTAACTCGCGCCTGCCGCCGGCCTGGATAGAGGGTGGGCAGATGCGTTTCCCGCTGGGCACGGACGGCCAGGGGCGTGACTTGTTGTCCACGCTGATGTACGGCATGCGCATCTCGCTCATGGTGAGTTTCAGCGCCACCATCTTCGCGCTGGCCGTGGGTGTGTCGCTGGGCCTTATCAGCGGTTACGCCGGTGGCCGGTTGGACAACCTGATCATGCGGCTGGCCGACATGCAGTTGAGCTTTCCGACCATCCTGGTCGCGTTGCTGATCGACGGCCTGTCGCATTCGCTGTTGCCGCGCGCCGTACATGAGCAACTGGCCCTGTTCGTGGTGATCTTCGCCATCGGCATTTCCACCTGGGTGCAATACGCGCGCACGGTACGCGGCGCCACGCTGGTCGAGAAGTCCAAGGACTATGTGCACGCCGCCAAGCTGATCGGCATGGGGCCGCTGCGCATCCTGTTCAAACACGTGCTGCCCAATGTGCTGGGGCCGGTGCTGGTGATCGCCACCTTGTCGCTGGGTCTTGGTATCCTGACCGAGGCCACGCTGAGCTTTCTGGGCCTGGGCGTGCCGCCCACCTCGCCCTCGCTGGGCACGCTGATCCGCATCGGCAACGAAGTGCTGTTCTCGGGCGAATGGTGGGTCACCGTGATGCCCGGTGCATTGTTGATCCTGCTGGTGCTGGCGATCAACCTGCTGGGCGACTGGCTGCGCGACGTCTTCAATCCAAAATTGAAGTGAGCGCAGCCATGGCAACCACCTCCCCTCCCGCCTCACCCGTCCTGACTGTCCAAGGCCTGCGCGTGGAAATCCCGACGCGGCGCGGCCTGCTGCTCGCTTTGGACGACATCAGCTTTTCCATCGCCCCCGGCGAGATACTGGGCTTTGTCGGTGAATCCGGCGCCGGCAAGTCCCTCACCGGCATGGCCATCCTCGGCCTGCTGGACCCGCCCGGCCGCGTGGCCGCAGGCGAGATCAAGCTCGGTGACCGCCGACTGGACACGCTGTCACAGCGTGAGATGCGCAAGATACGTGGCAAGGAAATTGGCGCGGTATTCCAGGACCCGCTGATGAGCCTGAACCCGCTGCTGCAGATCGGCGAGCAACTGGTCGAGACCATACGCACCCACCTGCCCTTGTCGCAGGACGAGGCCGTCAAACGCGCCCTGGATCTGATGCGCGCAGTCGGCATTCCGGCACCCGAGGCCCGCTTTACGGCTTACCCGCACCAGTTCTCCGGCGGTATGCGCCAGCGCATCGTCATTGCCCTGGCGCTGTGCGCCGAGCCAAAGCTGGTGGTGGCCGATGAACCGACCACGGCGCTGGACGTATCCATCCAGGCGCAGGTGCTGCAACTGCTGCGCAAGTTGTGCCGCGAGAAAGGCACCTCCATGCTGCTGGTCACGCACGACATGGGCGTGATCGCCGAAACCGCCGACCGCGTGGCCGTGATGTATGCCGGGCGCATCGTAGAGATCGGCCTGGTGGAGGACGTGATCAACGCGCCCGTGCATCCCTATACGCGCGGGCTGATGGGCGCCATTCCTTCGCTGAAACCCGTCACCGGCCCGCTGGCGCAGATCGACGGTTCCATGCCCCGGCTCAATACGCGCCCGGTCGGCTGCGCCTTCAATCCACGTTGCCCCAACGTGATGGACAAATGCCGGGAAAAGAGCCCGCCTGTCGAAGCCTACAAGCAGCGTCAGGTGGCGTGCTGGTTGGCAAGCGAAACTGTGGAGGCCACAGCATGAGCGCAGTGCCCAAAGTCCCCGATGCGCTGCTCGACAACAGCCTGACGGTGAGCGGTGTCTCGCGCCACTTCCCCGTCCATTCCGGTCTGCTGAGCAGCGCCTTCGGCGGCAAGCAGCTGTCGGTCAAGGCAGTGGACGGCGTCAGCTTCACGATCCGCCGCGGCGAGACCTTCAGCCTGGTCGGCGAGTCGGGCTGCGGCAAGTCCACGCTGGCGCGGCTGATCGCCGGCCTTGACAAGCCTAGCGCCGGCAGCATCCAGTTTGCCGATACGGCACACCAAAAAGTGCCGGGCCGCCCCAATCTTTTTGGCACCCCCTCGGAGGCCCCAACGCGCAGCGGCGGGACGGAGGGCAAGGCCGGCCACCGCATCCAGATGATCTTCCAGGACCCGTATGCGTCGCTCAATCCGCGTTACCGCGTGGGCACTGCCATAGCAGAGCCGATCCGCTTCCAGAAGCTGTTGCCCAAGGCGCAGGTGATGCCGCGTGTGCACGAACTGCTGCAACAAGTGGGTCTGTCGGCGGCCGATGCCAGCAAGTTTCCGCACGAGTTCTCGGGCGGGCAACGCCAGCGCGTGTCGATTGCGCGTGCGCTTGCCGGCAACCCGACCTTTCTGGTGTGCGACGAGCCCACGTCCGCGCTCGATGTGTCGGTGCAGGCGCAGATCCTGAACCTGCTGCGCCGACTGCAGGAGCAACTGGGCCTGACCTGTCTCTTTATCAGCCACAACCTGGCGGTCATCAACTATGTGTCGCACGACGTGGGGGTTATGTACCTGGGTGGGCTGGCAGAGCTGGCGCCCACACGGGTGTTGTTCGAGGCGCCCAAGCATCCCTACACGCAGTTGCTGCTGGCGGCCTTGCCGCAGCTCGACACGCGTGGGCGCGACAAACCGGCCATTGCCGGCGAAATCCCGAGCCCGCTAAACCCGCCCTCCGGCTGCACCTTCCACCCGCGCTGCCCGCACGCCAATGCGCGCTGCCAGAGCGAGAAACCGGCACTCCAGCCACAGCCCGATGGCTCGCAGGTGGCCTGCCACGCGGTGCAGGAGCGCCGTATTCCGGTCATGTTTTATTCCAACCTGAATTTCCCCAAAGTTATTGCCCATGCCTGACACCACCCACCCCCAGCAGGTTGACCTGCTAATAGAACACGGCACCGTGATCACGGTGGACGGCGAGCGCCGCGTCATCGAAGACGGTGCCGTCGCCGTGCTCGCGGACCGCATCGTCGCGGTCGGCGCCACGGCCGATCTGCAGGCCAGGTACCAGGCCAAACAGATCATCAACGCCCACCGCAAAGCCGTGTTGCCCGGCCTGATCGACTGCCACGCCCACGCCGGCCACGGCCTGATCAAGACCATGGGTGGCGGCGATTCCGCTGCCTGGATGAACGCCTGCCAGAGCATCTACACCGTGGGCTCGGACGAGGAGTTCTGGTACGCCGAAGCCAAGCTCGCGGCGCTGGAACGCCTGAAGTGCGGCACCACCACGGGTGTGTGCCTGTTTGGCGGCGGCGACAGCATCATGCGCGTGGACGACCCGAAATACGCGGCGCGCCATTGCGACGCTATTTCCCAGACCGGCACGCGTTCCTTCCTGGCGGTGGGCCCCTCGCGCCCGCCCGCGCCGCGCATTTACGCCGAGTGGAAAGGCAAGCAGCGCACCGACCGCGCGATCAGCTTCGAGCAGATGGTCGAGACCTGCGAGGAGATCATCCGCAGCCAGCACGGCGGCGCGGACGGGCGCATCAATATCTGCGTCACGCTGCCGGTCTACCTTCCGGAACACGAACCGGAGCAGGCGCAGTTTGCCGACATCTTCCGCAGCCAGGCGCGTGAGTACATGGATATGGCGCGCCGCCATGGCCTGACCTTTACGCAGGACGGTCACCGCTGCGGCACACTCAAGCTCGCGCACGAAGAGTTGGCCCTGCTCGGCGAAAGCTCTTTCATGTCGCACTGCATAGACCTGACGGCCGAGGACATCGAGGCCTGCGCCGCCACCGGCACGCGCATCGTGCACAACCCCAGCGCCATCATGTCGATCCGCGGGCGCTGCCCGGTGCCCGAGCTGCTGGAGGCCGGCGTGACGGTGTCGCTGGGCTCGGACGGCATCGCGCCCGACCGCAGCTACGACATGTTCCGCCACATGTTCCAGTGCATGCACTACCACCGCCGCCACTTCCGCGACGCGGGCGTGTTGCCGCACGGCAAAGTGCTGGAGATGGTGACCATAGACGCCGCGCGCACGCTCGGCCTGGAGCGCGAGATCGGCTCGCTCGAAGCCGGCAAGAAGGCCGACATCATCCTGGTGGACCTGTTCAAGCCGCACATGATGCCGCTCAATATGCCGGTCTACCGCGTCACCTGTTTCGCCAACGGCGGCGATGTCACCACCACCATCGTCAACGGCAAGGTGCTGATGGACGCCGGCCGGGTGTTTACCGTGGATGAGGCCGAGGTGATGGAACTGGCCCAGGTGGCCACCGACCGCATGATCGAGCGCACCGGCCTGCAACATCTTCTGGAGTCGCCCGCGACGCTGTGGCGCGCCGCGCACTACTGAAAGCGACGCCTGATGCAGATCGATTTCAGCGCGATTTCGGCCTACCAGCGCTACAAGCTGATGGCCAGCCTGATCGTGCCGCGGCCGATCGCGCTGGTGACCACGCAAAACGCCGACGGCGTAGTCAACGCGGCTCCCTTCAGCATGTTCAATATGCTGGGCGAAGACCCACCCATCCTGATGATCAGCATCAATAAACTGCAGGACCACCACCTCAAGGACACCTCGGCCAATATCCTGGCTAACGGACAGTTCGTGGTGCATATCGCCGACGAACCCATGGCCGAACAGATGCACCGCTGTGGCGAAACAACGCCGTCCAGCGTGAGCGAGCTCGACGTAGTGGGCCTTACCACCGCGCCGTCGCGCGCCGTGGCGCCGCCCTACATCGTCGAGGCTCCGGTCGCCTTTGAATGCAAGCTGTCGGAAAAGCTGGAGACCGCCAGCCGGCACATCTTTATCGGCAAGGTGTTGTGGCTGCATGCACGCGAGGACCTGATAGACATAGAGCACTACCGCGTGCGGCTGCAGAACTATTTTCCGGTGGCGCGTTTTGGCGCGAGCTTCTACATCCGCACCCGCGACCGCTTTGCCATGGACCCGGAAAAGCCCGGAGTTGAATCCAACCCCATAGACGAGATCGGTTAACCGGGGCATCGCCCACGCCGCATTTCCCAACCCGTATCGAAAGTCACTCACCATGAACTCCCAGGTCATCCGCAATGTGCGCCCACTCGGTGGCGCTGCCGTCGACGTCGTGCTCGACGGTTCTTCCATCCGGGCCATGGTGCCGGCGGGCAGCGCATCAGCCCAACTGCCGAGCCTGATCGACGGCAAAGGCCAATTGCTGCTGCCCGCTCTGGTCGAGAGCCACGTTCATTTCGACAAGACCCTGTGGGCCACGCCGTGGCGTCCCAATTCCGCTGGACCCACGCGCAACCACCGCATCACCAACGAGCACGACGTGCTGAAGAACTTCGACGTGCCCGTGGCCGAACGCGCCGGCCCACTGATCGAACATTGCATCGCGCTGGGCTCGCTCTACTTTCGCAGCCATGTGGATGCACAAACCGTGTGGGGCCTGCGCCATATCGAGGCCATGATCGAACTGCGCGAAAAATACAAGCACCTGATAGACCTGCAGTTCGTCGCCTTCCCGCAGGGCGGCATGTTGATCTCGCCCGGTACCGCGGACCTGATGCGCGCCGCGCTGGACATGGGCGTGGAAGTCGTGGGCGGCATAGACCCCGCCGCCATAGACCGCGACCCTATCCGCCATCTGGAAACCATCTTCGAACTCGCAACGAGGTACGACCGCGGCATCGATATCCACTTGCACGACCCGGGCGACCTGGGACGCTGGGAGATCGAACGCATCGCCGACTTCACGCAGTCGTCCGGACTCCAGGGGCGCGTCATGATCAGCCACGCCTATTCGCTGGGCGCGTTCCCGCCCAACGACCTGACCGCGCTGGCAGATCGCCTGGCGGGCCTGGGCATCTCCATCATGACCTGCGCACCGCCGCAAGTGACCGTGCCACCGGTCGCCATGCTGCGCGGCCGCGGCGTCAATGTGTGTTCCGGCTCGGATGGCATACGCGACGCCTGGAGCCCCATGGGCAACGGCGACATGCTGGAGCGCGCCATGTTGATGGCATTGCGTTTCGGCTGGAGCAAGGATGAGGACCTGGCCATGGCCTTGGACGTTGTCAGCGTGGGCAGCGCGTGCTTTGGGCATCGAGAACTATGGACTGGAGCCCGGATGCCAGGCCAATCTGGTACTGCTGCCGGCGGAGAATCTTGCGGAAGCGGTGGTGGACCGCAGCCCGAAGCGCACCGTTATCAGTCGCGGAAAAGTCGTTGCACAAGACGGCGTCTTCCTGGGCCTCTGAGCCAGGCGAAGTCGGATGCGTACGCTTCTCACGGCCGAGTTTGTTGTCGGCTTCAACGGGACATCGCACGAGGTATGGCGTAACGGTAAAGTTGTTTTCCAAGACGACAAAATTGAGTTTGTCGGGCGCAACTTCCCCGGCCATGTAGACAAGACGGTGGACTACGGCCGCGCGCTGATCGGCCCCGGACTGATCGACCTGGACGCCCTGGGCGATTTGGACTCCGGCGTGCTCGGCTTCGACAACGGCGACAAGCGCGAGATGGGCCGCCTGTGGTCGGAGGACTATCTGCGCGAAGGCTCGCGTGAGTCGTACACGGCGCGAGAAGAAGCCTTCAAATACCGCTACGCCTTCACGCAGCTGATCCGCAACGGCATCACCACC